>JBDLWO010000031.1:0-2894 GCA_039804245.1 Bacteroidota bacterium | reverse complement strand
GCCTTTCACCACCAGAAATACGCCAATCAGGGGCAGAAATACGTTGGTGAAAGCGTGGTGCAACCACCAAATATTGTATCTGAGTGCCCTTTCTTCCGAAAAAACTGCCGAATTGAGGAACAGAACCAGCAGGTTGAACCCCATCATGAGCAAAAAAAGGAGCACAGCCCAAAGCAACCAAATCTTTCTTAAAATAATCAATTGTCAACAGCGTTTGTTCACTGCAAAAGTATGTTTACTTTTTGACCTTGTTGCCTGTTAACTGAATCCGATGTTGAAACACCTTCTTCTCTGTGCCTCCCTGCCTGTTTTTTCTTTGTCAGTCGCACTGGCACAAAATCAGGGTGTCGTTCTGCAATACACCCTGCCAGATTCACTGTATGTATGCGGGAGAGACACACTTTTCGTCAGTCTTCAAAATAGTGGCTCACAGCCTTTTTCCGGAAATTTATCGGTAAAACTGCCCGGAGGAATCTGGTATGAGCCGGGAACAGCAACCGGCGCAACGGAGCTGAACACCGGTAATCTGGCAGAGCCGCTGCTTGAAGTGAGTTCATTGCCACCGGGTACCAGCCGCACAGTATCCCTGATTGTTACAGCAGATTGCCTTGCAGCGCGCGGACTGAATGCCGGCAGTCTTTTCCCGTGTACACTCGGATTGAACGGTGGTAACGTCTCCGTCTCGGTGGTCACCAGCTCCATTCCACTGGAAACCGGACTGTTACTGATTGAAAGTGTTGATGACGTATATATGGAAGGCGAGCGTTTTGATACGCTTTATCGGAAAATATGCGTAAAAAATACCCGTTTGGGCGCAATAAAACGCGTTTTTTTTGAGGATACCCATGCTTCCGGAATAAATATCTTCATGGATCATGTTCTGACCAGTTCATCGGGTGCCCTCTTTTTCAAGGCGGAAATAGATCCGGCGCTGATAAGTTCTGCCGGCGATAACGACGAATTGCTTGAATTGGGAGAAACCATCTGTTTTACTGAGAAAATAGTCGTGCTAAGTTGTGGTACACCCTCATTTCTGTTGCCATCCATGCTTAGAGCCGGCTGGGGGTGTGGAACAGATTTGTGCACCTACGACAGTATTCAGGCCAATATACTTGTCAAACCGTCCACACTGGTACCTGATCTGAATTTCACGGGAATCACCAGTCCGATAGTAAGCCAGTGTGCCAGTGAGGGTGCACGCATGGGCGTTAAAATTGTCAATACCGGCGGTGCATCGGCGAAAAATATCATCGTCAATACCACTTTCGAAATGGGTGGAGGTGCCAATGTATTTGACCAGACGAGTGTGGTGTTGAGTCTGTCAGGTGTTGACTTGCCCATTATTCCGAATGTCGCTCCGGTCAGTGATTTGTTTTCTTGTGATCCGGGCAAAGCCGGCAGTATGACACTGGTTATTCCGGAGATAAAAGCCGGAGACACAGCTACCCTCACCTTTGACATACTCACCTGCGCGTCGCTTTGTGATCAGACACAGGCAGATATACGTATTGATTACTACTATCAGAAGGATTGTCCGCCGGGAGGATTTGTTTCAGGCTATCTGAACCTGAAAACAAGTACGGGTGCTCAGCTGAACGAAGAAATATTCATGGACGTGGAGGCTTGTCTGACAAGTGGCAACTCCTATCCGGTAACCCTGAAGGTCAGATCCCCGCAACTGCTTGCTTCCGGTCGTTACCTGCACATTGACTTGCAGCTTCCACCGGGAATCAGTCTTGATCCTGCCTGTCAGACTACCCTTGCCGGAGCTGATCCACTGAGTTACACACAACTTCCGGGCGGCAGATTCCGCTGGGTGTATGGTTTGCCGCTGCCATCGTTTCAGATGCAGATGAATTTCTGCATCAGGTATGATTGCGACCCGACAGCAGTCTGTCCGCAGGTACTCTCGCCGGATCCCGATTTTTTTGATATTTATGTAGCTAACTGCCTGCCCTGTATCCGCAAAATGTCGGTTATTTCGTTTGTTTCAGGTTCATCAGACAGCACCACGACGTGCGGGATTGGTGTTTGCAGAGACTATGACCTGGTACTTGAGGACTGCACGTGGGGCGGCGGCGGCGGCGGGAACGGCAACGGCGGTTCAGGATCTCTCCCTGGCAATTACCAATGGAAATTCGATGCTTTCCGACTGAATATCGGATACAAAGACAGCAATGATGACCGGATTGCCGATGACGGCAGCCGGGCAGTCAAAAGCGAAATCCGGCGCGACCGTTTCCTGGCGGGAGATACCATGCGGGTTGAATACTGCGGATACGTTGATACAGGCATAATAGTGTTCCTTCCCAGAAATATCTTTCACGAAGCGTTACTGAGTGATATGGCCGATCCGGAGAACGATTCAGTTTCCCTGCTTGATCTGCGCACCCGAATGTTCGAAGAAACCAGGTTCCGTCTTTTGGGCGACAGTATGAGAATAAGGTATGCCGACGGAAGTTCTGTCGCACTCGGAATTGCCAATCTGGTGGGTACCGACGACAATAACTTCATACGAATGCTGATACCCAACAAGTATCCCGACAACCTGCTGGATCAGCTGAGCTCGCAGAAGCACAGTTTCAGGGTAAATTTTGGTCAGTTACATTCACAGGGGCTGCTCCCAAGGCCAATTCTGGGACCGGGAGATTCCATATTTTTCTATACGGACTTCAAAATTGACCTGAACTACAACGAAACGAATGATAACCCCGAAAATCCGGTGCTTATTGGCATACAGACTGCACTCGGTCATGGTGACCAGCTGTGTGCCTGGACACAGATACCACGGGTCAAACAGCAGTACTCCGGATTCAGGTTTAAACTCAAAAACAACACATTTAATATTCGTCCGTGCGAACCATCGCTGGAGGTAAGCGACTTTAACTATTCGC
>JBDLWO010000030.1:0-10129 GCA_039804245.1 Bacteroidota bacterium | reverse complement strand
GTACGGGTAATTCCCGATTTCCTGGTTGCCCAGTACGCCCCATGAAGCCCGCAATTTGAGTCCTGAAACGAACCGGACATTTTTGAAAAAAGGTTCGTTGGATACGTTCCAGGCGCCTGAAACAGAAGGGAACCAGCCCCAGCGGTTATTCGCACCGAACCGGGACGAGCCATCGCGCCGGATGGTGGCATTGAACACATACCGGTTTCCGTAAGAAATACCGGCCTGCCCGAAATAGGACAGCAGCGCCCACTCGGTGACAATACCACTGGCTCCAATGTTGTTGATATCCTCTGTGATGGAGTTATTGATATACCTGAACAGCGGATCCGTTCTTCTGAAGTTATTGACAGAAGCACCCAGGTAATTGGTATTGTTCTGAATGGCCTCCATACCTGCCAAACCAGAAACGCGCCACTCGCCGATGGTCTGTCCGTAATCCAGCGTATTTTGCCAGACAAGATTGCGGTTGAAAACCCTGCCTTCCGTCAGGGAAGTGGGTGAGTAAATCGCCTGGGAGAGCCTTTCCTTGAATCTTTTTTCATTTTCGAAGGTAAAATCGCCCCCGAGCGATGTGCGCGCGTGAATTCTGTCCTTCCACAGGTTGATCTGCGCGTATATGTTACCGAATACCCTGCTTCGCTGGATAGTCCAGTCAGTAGCATCTATGAATGCCAGCGGATTGGCATTACCGTCGCCGAACAGCGTGGGGTCGCCCAGCAGCGAAGAGACGTTATAATATGATCCGTTGGGCTGGTAAATGGGAAACAAGGGAGCAGCAATGAGCGTATATCGTATACCGCTGAGTTCGTTTCCTGGTCCATACCCGTCACCGGAAGAGTTGATAACTTTCCGGTCGGTGAAGGCAAAAGAGATATTGTTGCCCACCTTCAGCCAGTCGTTACCTGCCTCGCCGTTGAAGCGCACCCCGTATTTTTTAAAACCCTGTCCGCGGAAAACGCCCTCCTGGTCGAGGTATTCACCCTGGATGTAATAGTTGTTATTGGCACCGCCGCCGCTGGCAGAGAGGGCATAACGCTGCATGGGCGCCTTGTTGAAAACCAGGTCGAGCCAGTTGTTGTCGGGCAGCGTATCAAGAATGGAAAGGTCGTAAGTCTGCAGCTGGTTCGGCAGCGGGCGGAGTGTATTGGCATTGGTGATGGCCTCGTTTCTGATTTCGAGATACTCCCGGGCATTCAGCAATTCCGGGAGGCGGTACGCTTCCGACATACCCGCATACGTGTCGAAATTGAAGCGCGGCTTGCCACTTTTCCCCTTTTTGGTCGTGATGACCACTACCCCATTGGCGGCTCGTGCACCGTAAATGGCCGCAGCAGCACCATCCTTCAGTACTTCAATACGCTCAATATCATTGGTACTGAAAGTATTGATATTGCCGGTAGTGGGTACACCGTCAATGATAAACAGCGGATTATTGTTGTTGAGCGTACCTACTCCACGGATACGCACGGCAATATCATCGCCCGGAGCACCCGTAGTCTGGGTAATCTGCACTCCGGCGGCTTGTCCCTGAAGCGCCTGATCTATGCCCAGTACCACCAATTTCTCTATATCCTTTGATTTGACCGATGCAATGGAGGCAGCCACGTCCGATTTGTACTCGCGTTTATAACCGGTCACTATCAACTCCTCCAGCACGCCGGACGCCGTTTTGAGAACCACTTCCAGCGTGGATTGTCCCGCGAGCCGGATTTCGACCGACTCATAGCCGGTGTAGGAGAACAAAAGCGAGGAACTTGCTTCCGCCTCGAGTCTGAATTTACCTTCAAAATCGGTGACTGCTCCGCCTTTTCCGCCTTTTTCACGCACACTGACTCCAATAAGTGGTGAGCTGTCTTCCGAGTTCCTTACCACCCCCGAAACACTCATTTTCTGGGCGGAAACAGAGAAATTTAAAGACAGAAAAACTGAAAATAATACCACCAGTCTGGCAGTGCTCCCAATTTTATTCGCGTTGAAAAACAATTTCATAACTTTTTCTCTGATTACCATGAACAAGTTGCCGGTTAAAGATGTTGCAAAAGTGGTACCGGTTCAAAGGATTAATTAATACTTTGCTGCAATAATCTGATACTTTTTATCCAACTTTGCACCATGCAGGTATATCGGGAAATAACACCGCTCAAGGAGCACGATTTATTCGTCGTGCTGGATTCTGTCAGTAACGGATTCGACTATCCGATTCACAACCATCCGGAGTACGAGCTGAACCTTGTTGCAGGGATCAGCGGTACACGAATTGTGGGGGATTCGACCGAGCGGTACAATGAATTTGATATGGTATTGCTGGGGCCTTATCTGTATCACAAATGGGACGCCGACGCGGCCCTGCTGGCGAGTGGGCAGCACTATCGGGTGGTAACCATACAGTTTGGTATGGATCTGTTCAATGCCCACCTGATGCAGAAAGAGCGGTTTTACAAAGTGAGGAAACTGCTGACCGAATCTGTACGCGGAATCAAGTTTTCACACAAAACAATCGGGGAGGCGATTCCGGTTTTGCTGAGCCTGACGCAGGACAAGGGTTTTGCGAATGTGATCGAGTTTTTCACACTGCTGGATATGCTTTCAAAGGCAGAAGAACGATCATTTCTGGCCAGCGAGGGATTTACGCCGCAGGCGGTCAAGACTGATAATCACCGGATGCAGACAGCTTATGCATATATTCTGAAGAACTTTGCCAACCCGAACATCAAAATAGGCGATCTGGCAAACCTGGTGAACATGAGCGAATCTGCGTTCAGTCACTTCTTTCAAAAAAATACCAACAAGAGTTTCACCCAGTTTCTGATAGATGTGCGGATCGGGCACGCCTGCAAGATGCTGCTCGACGGCGACAAAACGATCAACCAGATCTGCTTCAGTTCAGGATTTAACAACCTGGCAAATTTCAACAGACTGTTCAAAAAATACAGGAATTCGACGCCCATTGAATACCGGCGCAAATATCAGCTGAACACTGAGTTCAACTGGTCAAAGCAGACAACCCCCTGGCAGTTTCTGCCCTCAGGCAGTGGCGGGCTCGACAAACTTGCGCCCGAGGCGTATGCCACGAGATTGGTACATATATAGTGCTACATTGCTTCCAGTTCGGCTCTCAATGATTTTTTGAGTCCTTTCACCACCAGGTCGTAACTGTGATCTATCAGCTGGCGCAGCAAAGCCTGTTCGAGGTTGCCCTCAAAGTCCACTGTATTCCAGTGCGTCTTGTTCATGTGCCAGCCCGGGATAATTTCCTCGTATTGCTCCCTGAGTTCGAGTGCATAGTCGGGGTCGCATTTGAGGTTGACAGTAAATCGCTCATTGTCGAGCCCCGTCAGGGCGAACATTTTACCCATTACTTTCAGGACGAGCGTGACCTCATCGAACGGAAACTCCTCCGTAACTCCTTTTTTGCGGAGGCAATAATCGCGGAACTGTTCGATATCCATGATCAGAAAAGACCATGCAATTCCGCCTGTACCATTTCGAGTACCTTGCCGGAGTGCTCCTTGTTACCTGAAAAGTCGAGATTGTCCACATTGATGACCAGAAGCCTGCCTTCGCGGTAGCCGTTGATCCAGTTATCATAGCGGTCATTGAGGCGTTTCAGGTAATCAATACTGATACTGCCTTCGTAATCACGGCCGCGCGTCTGAATGTGTTCCACCAGCGTTGGGATACTGGCCTTGAGGTAGATCAGCAGGTCGGGTGCGCGCACCTGGGATACGATGGACTGGAAAAGAGTGAGATAATTTTCAAAGTCACGGCGTTCCATTAGGCCCATGTCGGCGAGGTTGGGGGCAAAAATGAAGGCGTCTTCATAAATCGTCCTGTCCTGAATGACAGTTTTATTGCCATTGAGAATCTGGAGAACCTGCTGGTAGCGACTGGAGAGAAAAAACACCTGCAGGTTAAACGACCAGCGTTTCATGTCCATATAAAAATCGGACAAATAGGGGTTGTTTTCTGTATTTTCATAGTGTACTTCCCAGCCGAAGTGGCGGCCCAGCATCTCTGTGAGGGTAGTTTTGCCCGCACCGATATTACCGGCTACAGCGACGTGTTTGATGATCCCTTTTTCGGTTGGAAATCCGGCGTTCATATTCAGTTATGCTCTTTGTTTTAACTTTGAGGGAGCGAAGGTAGTATTTCAGTTGGCGTTTGGCCCGAAAAAAAGAACGATAATTACCAACATCCGATTGAAACGTGTCTATTCGTGGAGGGAAACGGGCCTGGATTCACCCATGACATGAAATTCCGGGGGTACGCCTGCTCTTACTTCTGCACCGAGTGCGTCTATCAGATCGCGTTTCAGAAAGTTGCGGTGAACAGCCAGGCTTACCTCGCGCACGGGCGCAGGAGCGTGGAATGGGAAAATACGCTGTTTCTGTTCATCTGACAATAATTCGGCAGCAAGAGCAGGCAATATGGTGACGCCATTGCCGGAAGCCACCAGCCTGACCAGTGTTTCCAGACTGCCCGTTTCATAGCTCAGGCGACTCACCCAGCGGTGCCTGAGTTCACACAGATTCATGATCTGTGAACGCAGGCAGTGCCCCTCTTCCAGCAGCAGCAGCTCACGGGGATCAATATCTTCCGGCAGCAGATAGGCCTTGTCGAATCCGTGTGAAGAATAAACCAGCAGAGGCTCGTAAAACAAAGGTGTTTCCCTGATGGAGGGATCGTTCAGGGGGCCGACCAGAATTCCCACATCCAGATCATTGTTTTTCAGGTCGCGGACAACCTGATCGGTAACACGTTCAGAAATGGACAACCTGACTTCCGTATATTTTTCCAGAAAATTATTTACAAACCGCGGTATCAGGTAGGGCGCCAGTGTAGGAATCACCCCAACGCGCAACTCTCCCGTCAGATTCTGCTTCTGTTGTCTCAGCAAATCTTTCATGATATGCACTTCCTGTAATATTACCCTTGCCTGGCCTATGACAATTTCACCTGCAGGCGTGGGCACAACCGGCTGCCGGCTCCTGTCGAACACCTTGATATCCAGCTCATCCTCCAGTTTCTGAATCATCATGCTCAGCGTGGGCTGCGTAACGAAACACGCCGCTGCGGCCTTTCCGAAGTGACGGTGCTGCTCCACCGCAATGATATATTCCAGTTGTTGCAAATTCATAGATGAAATCTATTTGTTCATAAAAAATATCAGTTTGATTGATAGGCAAAGGTAACTTACTTTTGCACTATCAAAAATCTCTGGACATATTTCTTCAACAGATTCACTTCTGCTTTGTCCGGACTGTGAACAAGACATTTCAGTAAATAGGCTTTTCCACCAGGGGGCATCGTCGTACGGATGATGCCCCTTTTTGATACTGAAATAAATTTACCGGGCAGGCAAGTTATTCGTTACCGTAAAAATGCTCAATTTCGCGGCATCGAATAACAACTTTTGAAATGGAGATAATCTACACGACCAGTTATCAGCCCGATATCGTGCTCTTCGGATTGCGAATCGGTCAGCCGATGATGGTAATCACTGATTTGCTGGTTGCTGCAGTTTGTCTGTACGGATGGAAATGCACCCCCTCCCGTACGGGGAGTTCCACACTTTTCAGGTTATTTTTTCTGTTCACCGGATTGTCCATGGTGGTAAGTGCCCTTTTTGGCCATGCTTTCACCTACTGGCTCCCCAAAGCAGGAGTCCTTCCGGGCTGGTTGCTCGGCGTGGTGGGTGTTTCCGCGATGGAACAGGCGGCTGTTGAGCGAACAAGGGATCTCTACAGAAGAGAGATCGGCCGTCTGCTCACCTGGTTGAATGCTGCCAAGGCAGGTGCTGCTTTCTGGTTTGTGAGCAGTACACTGTGGTTCCCCGCCGTTGAAATACACGCTGCTGCCGGGATGCTGCTCATGATTGCGCCCCTGGAGGCTTTCAGGCGTATTAAAACCGGAGATATCAGCAGCAAACACATATTGTACGGCATTGGATTGCTGTTGATCGCTGTTTCCATTTTCATATTCAAGTGGATAATCGGTATCTGGATGGGTTACACAGATATAGCGCATATCGTCATGAGCCTGGCGATATGGCAATTTGCAGTTGCCGGACAGAAAATGGTGGCAAATAATGTGTAACCAACTCGTAACTGTCGAAATAATTCCCGGAGGTTGAAATTTTTTAGTAATTTTGCAATCGGACTGCAGATTTGCCCCCTTTGGGCTCTTCCAATCTGTTCTTCTTGCAAATAAATGCTGATACAACGTCAAATTGCTCCTGTCATTCAGGATTTCAGAAAGTGGTTTCCGGTGGTATATCTGGGTGGCCCCCGGCAGAGTGGCAAGACTACGCTCCTGCGACATCTGATTCCCGAGTTGCCATATACCAGTCTTGAGGATGCAGATGCACGTCGACGAGCGGAAGAAGACCCCCGGCGTTTCCTGAACAGTTTTCCAAATGGAGCTATCCTGGACGAGGCTCAGCGGGTACCGCACCTTTTCAATTATCTTCAGGGATATGTTGATTCCGACAGAAATCGCCGTTTTGTACTTTCCGGGTCTCAGAATTTTCTGTTGATGGAGCAAATTACGCAGTCGCTTGCCGGGAGAGTCGGCATACTAAACCTGCTGCCACTTTCCATATTTGAACTGGAAAACAGCAAGGCCGCTCAGGGACTGGAAACGTTTGTGTGGAAGGGCGGATATCCGGGGATACACGGAGAATCGGTCATTCCACCGGAAATTTTCTTCGACAACTACATCCAAACCTATCTTGAGCGGGATGTGAGACTCCTGAAAAATGTCGGAGATATTTCGTCTTTCGGGAACTTTATGAGGTTATGTGCCGGCAGAATCGGACAGCCGCTTAATCTATCCTCGCTTGCCAACGATACAGGTGTGGCTCCAAATACAGTAAAATCCTGGATTTCTGTACTCGAGGCATCATATCTTGTTTTTCGATTGTCTCCATACTTCGAAAATTACAGCAAAAGGATAATAAAATCGCCCAAACTGTATTTCATGGATACCGGACTGGTTTGTAACCTGCTGGGAATTACATCAGCGGCCCAACTTGAAAGACATCACTATTTTGGAAATATCGTCGAAAATGCCATCATAGTCGAGTTGTATAAAAAAAGGACCAACTCTGGCAAAAGGCCGCGATTCTGGTTCTGGCAGGATCAGAAAAACAACGAAATTGATCTGTTGATGGAGGAAGAAGGTACAATCAGGGCAGTGGAGATCAAATCAGGACAGACATACAATTCGAGAATGGCATCCGGTCTGAAAAACTGGCACAAGTTAACGGGCAATGACCCCGTGAATAATTTCCTGGTTTATGCCGGAGAACAGGAAGGAGAACTTGAGCACGGTCGTTTGTTGCCGTGGAGAAGGGGGCTCGACATTCTCTGAGTCAGGTAATTTCCACGTGATGCAGCCCAATCGGAAACGGCGTGCCTATCAGTTCCAGCATTTCCCCATAAACCCTGTCGTCGCGCTGAAAATCGGCCTCTCCGAGTTCGACAATGACTACAGGCGCCTCTGTTTCCTGTTTGAGGTAGCTCAGGTATGCAGTCTGGATATCTTCCAGGTAATCCGGCGAGATATTCTGTTCGTATCCCCGGCCACGGCCCCGGATTTGCCGGATCAGCACATCCACCGGCCTGTGCAGATAAACGAGCAGGTCTGGTTTGGGAAAAGTGGAGTTCAGCACATGAAAAAGCCGTTGAAACAACCTGAATTCCTCTTCATTCAGATTGTTTTTGGCAAAAAGCAGCGTTTTCACGAAAAAATAGTCGGCCACTGTAAAAGGAACAAAAAAATCGGGCTTGCTGAAGTGCTCCAGCAGTTGCTTGTGGCGTTCTGTCATGAAAAACAGCTCTACCGGGAAGGCATAACGCTCCGGCTGCTCGTAGAAAAATGGCAGAAAGGGATTGTCGGTGAACTGTTCCAGCAGCAGCGAGCAGCCGTACTGTTCGGCGAGTCGCTGGCAAAGTGTTGTTTTGCCGGCGCCAATATTCCCCTCAACAGCAATAAATCGCCAGGGGATATTCTTCATGAAATATCGAGCATTACCACTTCAGACAGGTCGCGGCAAACCATGAACAGTTCTTCGACGGTTTTATGCAGCATCGGGTGCTCCAGTTCGGGAGCAATTTCGAGGAGTGGCGCCAGCACGAACATTCTGTTATGCAGTTCAGGGTGTGGCACTTCAAGTCCCTTGTCCCGAACAACACGTCTGCCATAAAACAGAATATCAATATCAATGGTGCGAGGCCCCCATTTTTCCTTCCTTTCCCTGCCCAGTTCCTTTTCGATACGATCTATTTCCTCCAGTAATTTGCGCGGATCGAGGATAGTATTGATCATGATGACCTGATTCAGGTATGGCTCCTGATCTGTTTTACCCCAGGCCTGTGTTTCGTACAATTTGCTTTTACGGGCAATCTTGCCAATTGCCTTGTGCACCGCCGTGGAGGCTGCACGCACATTTTCGAGCCTGTCGCCCATATTGCTGCCTACCGACAGATATACATTGATGTATTTTTTGGGCGCCATCGGTGGCGCCTTGGGTGCTGCTTTCTCTGCGGGAACAGCAGCTTTATTTTCTTTCAGTGGTTTCTGTACCGGTCGGTCCTTCTTCATGGCGCCTTTTTATGAACCGCAAAAGTAAGGCTTTATTTCCTGATTTTTTTCCGATACTGCAAAGTCAGTCCCGGCGTGAAGAAGTTGCGGAAATACAATGAATTGTACTTCTCCGGCACGTGTATGGCACCTATACGATTTATTGGAATTTTGTCTTTGACCATTTCACGCAGAATAGTCTCGACAGAAGTCAGATAGCCCGACATTTCGTCCAGATCGGTTGTATCTCCCACCCTTCCGTGGCCCGGGATGACTGCTGCAGGTCCGAGGCGCTTCAGGTAATTCAGGTACGAGAGCCATCCAGGTATGTCGGCCTCCCCGAACCAGGGGTGAAACCCGATGAACAGCAGATCGCCGGCGAACAGAATTTTCTCTGCCGGGAGCCACATGATCATATCACTTTCCGAATGACCACTCCCCTTGCATACAAGTTGTACCGACCGTTTTTTCCCTCTCAGCGAGAGCGAGTCATCCACGAGATAATCGGGAAGGGTTACCTGATAGTCGGCGTGACTGCTTTTCATGGATTGATAATATCCCAGCCACAGTTTATGCTCAGTCATTTTGGTGGAATCTTCTTCGTGGGCCATATTGTAGGTGAAATCGGCAATCTGCTGGTCCACATAATTTTTTTCATCCTCAACCTCTGCTGCTGCCAGTTGCTCCATCAGTTCGCGGGTGCGCGTGGACGCGATGATGCGTGCGCCGGAGAAAACCTGATTCCCCCGCACGTGATCGTTGTGGTAATGGCTGTTTACCACGTATTTCACGGGATTACCCGTGAGGGTTTCAGCTGCCTTTTTCAGGTCGCGGGCTGCTTCCGGCGAAAGACAGCAATCGAACACGAGTGTTTCCTTTCCCAGATTCACGATGCCGGCATTGCAGATACCGTATCCGCCGGGTTTATGGATGGCAGAAAACACGCCGTCGGCCAGTTTACGGATCTCAAAATTTCCCGAGTTGTACTCCTGTGCAGCAAGTGCTGACGTACACAACAGGGTCAGAAACAAACAAAAAAGCGTCCTCATGGATAACAAATTAAGGAATGACACAATATCCCCCTGTTTTGTCCTGATTGTCCATCACAGGGCTTATAACTTTTTGATCATCCAGTTCTTCCCGGCACTCCGCAGGTAGTAAGCCCTGTTGGTACTGGACATACCCATCACAAAACCGAGTCCGAACTGAACACCCCCTGAAACAAGGAGTTTCTGCCGGTCGGAACGGTTTTCAACAGTCAGGGCAGTAAGGCCTGTCAGTATCCCTGAAAAGAAGAGCACGCCCCCGGCAGCAGCGCGGAATTGCTTTCTTTTGATCGTTTTACTGTTTTTGAAATGCTTGACATACAAAACTTCGCGCACCGGCACTTTCCTGCTTAATGTTGAAGGAGGGAAGTAAAAATTGTCAGACAAACCGACGTCAAGGACCTGCCTGTTTCGGGTTATTTTCTCTGCGCGGAGTGAAATGGTATCGTTCTTTACTTCCAGACTGTTTCCATACCAGAAGGTAGCGTTTTTCAGGT
>JBDLWO010000029.1:0-3310 GCA_039804245.1 Bacteroidota bacterium | reverse complement strand
AGCGGCCAGTTTCACAGGTGTTGTTCCGGTGTTGAGTACCCAGCAGTGGTCGTAACCGCCGCCAGCCCTGATCTGGGCATCAGTAGTATCATTTATTCCGGCACCGATGGCAACGGGTCTGGTAAAGTCGAATACAGAACCTGCTACCGGTTTCAGTTCTCCGGTCGGAATCAGCGTGGAGTCCACCGGCAGGAAGCGATCGGCATACAGAACCAGTTCGTGGCCCATAATATCGCCTTTCCCGGCTCCTGCCAGATTGAAGTAGGCGTGATTGGTGAGGTTACACACTGTTTTTTTGTCCGTGGTGGCGGAGTAGTCTATTTTCAGTGCATTGTCCTGCTGCAAGGTATAAACCACTTCAATCTGAAGTGTGCCCGGGTACCCTTCTTCACCATCGGGGCTGGTGTAGCTCAGTTTCAGCGCCGGTTCGTTACCGTTCACGGGTGTTGCCGTCCAGAGCACCTTGTCGAAACCCCTGATCCCGCCGTGCAGGTGATTGCCGATATTGTTGGTGGCGAGCGTATATTCAGTACCATCCAGCGAAAACTTGCCCTTTGCTATCCTGTTTCCGTAGCGTCCGATAATGGCGCCGAAGTAGGGAGTACCCTTCAGATATCCCGGGAGAGAGTCACAGCCGAGCGTAATATCTTCATACACCCCGTTTTTGTCGGGCGCCGTCCAGGATACAATAATCCCGCCGAAGTTGGTGATTTTCACGGTCATGCCTTTTTCATTTCGCAGGGAGTACAGGTCTGCGATCTGACCGTCGGGGAGCGTACCGAAGGGGGATTTTACGATACCGGCCGACGGCGTTTTTGTATCAGAAGTGCATGAAATTCCCGACAGCATACTGATCAGTGTCAGACCAAAAATGAAATTGAAAATGTTATTCATAATCAATGAGTTAATAAATTTCCCACTCGTGAATACCGCCTGAAACACCTTCTCTGAAAGTCATTTCGAGGCGCAGGGCAGTTGTTTTTACCGGTTCAAACTGCAGTTCTGTCCATCCGTCTTTGGTTGTTGAGTAGCCTGCCGGGGCGTAAACGGGTCTCCAGACCCCATTTTCCAGGTATTTGATTTCCCATTTGGCAGGGATACGGCAGCCACCTCCCACCGACTCGTCGTCGAAGAAGTAAATCCGGGCGGTACCCACCTGCTCTTCTCCCGGGAAATTATACTGCAGCCACTCTGCGGATCCGAAATCGGGCCACCAGTGAATATACGTACTCTCATGGTCGGCGCTGTTTCTGACGGGCATCTGGTCAGCAACCAGTGCCAGATCACCCTTGCAGCCTTCGGATGCCTCCACTTTTGAGCGCGAAGCCAGCGTGGGTTGTGCGATAGCGCGCGCGTGACGGAGTTCTTCAGGGATCCATACGGTCATGTTGTCGCGGCCCCGGTTGTTCCACATAAAATAGGGGATGGCCTTGAGGGCCAGCGGTTGAAGGTCGGCCTTCTCCGGGCTGATTTTTTTACTGACGAGAAAGCCGCGGAATTGCATGGTTTGTATGCCGCCAAAGAGTGTAGCGTCGAAAACAGGTCGGATATTTGCTGTATCAGGCACAAACAGATTCAGTACACGGTCATCATCCTGATCCCTGCCTTCCAGACAATAAATCATGGGGCCGAACCGCACCGCGAACCTGCCCTGATCGGCTTCTACTCTGGAATTGGCCAGCACCCGCTTGGGCTGCATGGGCATATCGGCTTCCAGCACATCGCCTGGCATCCATTTTCTGTTAAAAACGGCGAAGCCCTTCTCGAAGGAAGGGATTATGATACTGCCATTGAGTCTGAATACAACGGGTGATTCCGATTCGTCGCGGAAGTGGTACAGATCGAGCGGCACCACATCGCCCCTGGCCCACCCGGGTATGCGCACGCGCAGGGTAAAAGTATTGGGCATCGCCGGATCAACACGGATTTTTACCAGACCGCTCCATGGGAAGTTCGATTCCTGCCGGATCTTTACATTTACCTTTTGCCCTTTGGAATTAATATTCTGTATTTCTGTACTGCTGGTTCCGAACTGATTGATATACAAGTCGTTGCCAGATCTGCTGTAGTACAGGGATGGTATGGAAGTAAAGAAGCGGGTCAGATTGGGCGGGCAACAGGCACAGGAGAACCAGTCGGTTCGCCCGGTATTTTTTCTGCTTTCCAGCGGGTTGGGATAGAAATAGTGGTCGCCGGAGAGGGATAGCCCGGCATTCAGGGCATTGAACAGGGTGAGTTCCACGACATCGAGGTACCGGCTGTCGCCAGTAAGCTGAAACATGCGCTGCGACCACAGGGCGAATGCGATAGAGGAGCAGGTTTCGTTATAGGCAGTATAGTTGGGAAGATCGAAAGAACCGCCGAAGCCCTCATTGCTGCCGGTGGCTCCTACACCGCCGGTGAGGTACATCTGGCTGCCCACGATATCTTCCCAGACGGAGCGCATGGCTTCATCGTATTCGTGTGTGCCAGTGTAAGCGGCCAGGTCGGCTGTAGCCATGAACATATAGCAGAGTCTGACGGCATGTCCGGCGGCTGTTCGCTGATCTTTTACAGGTTTGTGATTTTGAGCGTACTCATCGCCATAGCCTCTGGCGTCAATGAAAAATCGGGCCAGATCGAGCCAGCGTTTATCGCCGGTATTCCGGTACAGGCGGATCAGGCCTATTTCAATTTCCTGGTGGCCCGGGGCTACGCGCAGCTTGCCGGGGCCGAAATCTCTGGCCAGGAGTTCAGCATTTTTCAGTGCCACATCAAGGAGCGTTCTTTTGCCGGTAGCTTCAAAGTAGGCCACGGCTGCTTCGTACAGATGGCCCGCGCAGTACAATTCGTGGCTGTGTTTATCTTCATTTTGCCAGCGCGGCCCCTTGAGCCAGTCGAGAAATGCTCCTTCGATCACAGGCTTTTCGGTGGATCCCGATTTGCGGACTCTCTCTGAAATGGTGCGCCATGTATAAATGTAGCCATCGGGCTCCTGAGCAGCCCTGATTTTCCCGATCAGGGCGTCCGTTTGGGCTTCCAGTGCCGGGTCAGGTTTTATGCGGAGTGCGTTGGCAGCTCCTTCAATACTTTTATATACATCAGAGTCATCGAACGGGAAGCGGGTACAGACATTTCCCGGAACCGCTCCCGAGGCTACGTCAAAGTTTTTGATACGCAACGTTTCCTCATTTTTTTTATAGGTGGCAGGTACAGTAACCGAACACACCGTTTCTATTCTGGGCTTCCAGAATTTATCCTCCATTTTCACCTGATGGAAGGGTATGGGCTGGATCGGATACTGTTGGGCAAAAAGCGTTGAGAGAAGCGT
>JBDLWO010000028.1:0-4893 GCA_039804245.1 Bacteroidota bacterium | reverse complement strand
TGTCGATATCCTGTGCGTCAATGTGTTTGTAGTTGGCTGCAGGCACGGGATCCTGCCATATCAGCTCTTCTGCGGGTACTTCAGGCCCAAGATAGCAGGCACGCGGGCCCATATCGCGGTGAGTGAGTTTGAACCAGGCGCGGGCAAAAGCATCGGCAAACTCGTCCGGATTTTCGTAGAAGCGGCGTGAAACTTTCTCATAAGCAGGGTCCATGCGCAGGGCAATGTCAGTTGTGAGCATGGTAGGCTGATGCCTGATCGTGGAAACGTGTGCGTCAGGTACCAGCCCGGCACCAGCGCCGTCTTTTGGTTTCCACTGATAGGCTCCTGCGGGACTCTTGGTCAGTTCCCATTCGTAGCCGAACAGATTTTCGAAGTAGTTGTTGCTCCACTGGACAGGAGTGGTTGTCCAGGCGCCCTCCAGGCCGCTGGTAATAGTATCTTCTGCATTACCTTTTCCGAAGGTATTCTTCCAGCCGGTACCCTGTTCCTCGATACTGGCTCCGGCGGGCTCTGCTCCTACATATCTGGATGGATCGGCAGCGCCGTGCGTTTTACCGAAGGTGTGTCCACCTGCGATGAGCGCCACGGTTTCTTCGTCATTCATGGCCATGCGGCCGAAAGTTTCGCGTATGTCGCGGGCAGATGCAATGGGGTCCGGGTGACCATCAGGGCCCTCGGGATTAACATAGATAAGACCCATTTGTACGGCAGCGAGCGGGTTTTCAAGATCGCGATCGCCGGAATAGCGCTTGTTTTCGAGCCACTTGCCTTCTGAGCCCCAGTAAATATCTTCTTCAGGTTCCCAAACATCTTTACGGCCTCCGCCGAAGCCGAACGTTTTGAAACCCATAGTTTCGAGAGCAACGTTACCAGCCAGAATCATCAGATCGGCCCAGGAAATCTTCCTGCCGTATTTCTGCTTTACGGGCCAGAGCAACAGCCTTGCCTTGTCAAGATTTGCGTTGTCAGGCCAGCTGTTGAGTGGAGCAAATCGCAGCGTACCTGCGCCTGCGCCCCCGCGCCCATCACCGATTCGGTACGTACCTGCGCTGTGCCAGGCCATACGTATAATAAAGGGTCCATAGTGGCCATAGTCAGCCGGCCACCATTCCTGTGAATTGGTCATGGCTTCAGCCAGGTCTTGCTTGACAGCCGCCAGGTCGAGCGACTTGAATTCCTCGGCATAATTGAACTGTTCGCCCATAGGGTCGGATAGCGAGGAGTGCTGGCGAAGGATGCCAAGGTTAATCTGATTCGGCCACCAGTCGCGATTTCTGGTGCCGCCGCCTGCAGTCTGGCGTGTCACCGCACCTGTGAACGGGCATTTCGCTTCGCCATTCACGTTGTAGCTTGTTTCGCTGTGCGGGTGGTGAGGGTTTGTATTTTCCATGTGTCATTTTTTTGCAAATATAACCCCAGTGAGGGCTGAAGGTTTATTTATTTGATTTGTTTTTTGATAGATTTTGTTTATGAGTAATAATCGCTGTGTTCAGGATTGCAAGTACTGACAAGGAGTATAAACAAGGAACTGGGAACTATTTCTTGTGGGTGTGTGTGAATTTTGGGATAATCGGGCTGATCACACGTTATTGATACCCTTTGCGTGGTTGGGCGCGGCGGGCGGTCCGGGTTGCGTTTCCCACGACTGAAGCCGTGGGCTGACGGCTGCGGAATGGTGTGTATTTTGTATCGATGCGTTCAGAAAGGAGAAAAGCGTGCGATGCCATCTGTCATCCTGCAACCTCCCGATTCACCGGGGGAATGACCGATACCACCACATCTGTTGTGCTTGCAAAATCATATCCTGTTCTCCGCCGCAATGTACCGGAAGTCAGGAAATCGAACGGATCACAAATCTGAAAATTCCTCGTGATACAGGTTCATATAATGTAGCGTGGTATGCCCGCAAGGAGGTTCAGCCCTTGTCTGTTTTTCCCCGCAGGTTTCGGATGTACTCCGATGAAACGTCAAACAGAAAAGCGGCCTCCGCGTCAGATATTTCAGGTTTTCTGGACAGAAAGGTTCGGATGGCAATCTCCTTGCCTTCGATTTTTCCTTCTATTTTGCCTTCGAGTTTACCTTCAAGTTTGCCTTTTGCCTTACCCTCCGAAATTCCCTCCTCCCTTTCGGCACGCAACTTCTCCACGTCCGCCAGTCGCTGCCGGATGTAGGGCATATTTTCCTCGGTGTAGAGCGCCTCTACCATTTTTTCGAACGGAGTTTCAAATTCGTATGCCATGTCTTTGTTGTGTTTGATTTTGAATTCCTCTGAAATGCTTCCGTAATAGGCAACGGTGATTCGTATCAGGAACATTGCGGGACTCGAAAATCCGCTTTCTGATACAAATTTACGGAATTCATCCCAGAATACAAGAATTGATACCTGATTCCGACCGTGAAAGAGCGCTTTGACAAAATAGTACAATAAATGGGAGATCAGTTGTGAACGCTCCCAAAGCGTCATATCATTCACATCGGTGACGAAATAATCGAAACCCGGTATCAATTTGTGTAAACCGTTGTCGTATTCTTTATAAATGTCCTCCATCAGTTCCTTCTTAAACGGTTTGGGCCCCTGATAAAGAAGAATCGGAATAACGACCGATGGTTTCATCCCCTGATCCAGCTCATGGGTGTTGATACGGACGATGTAGCGGAGCAACTGAAAATAGACGGGTGCTTCCGGCGTGGTGCTCTTGTGTTCGAACAGAATGCTCACCCGAAGGTTTTCTCCGTTTTTCATCCGGCCATTGTAGCACACATCGAGGAAATGCTCCGTCATTTTTTCATCCACAAACGATTCCCTGCCGGGCCGGAGCGACTCCAGGTCAATGGTATCGCGCAGTTGCTCCGGCACCGACAATCGTATCATGTCAATCGCCAGTTCGCGGTTCTGAAGGGCACTGCGAGCGTATTTGTCATGCGGATGGTGCGATTTCTGGTTTTTTCGGGGTTTCTTTCTCTTCATATTAAAGGGTGCTTTGAACGTGTTATTTCAAAATTACATCCTTTTTTTGAGAAAAGCAAGTAGCGGGTGTGAGAGTGGTTGGGTGTATCCCGGGCTGATCGCACGTTATTGATACCCTTTGCGTGGTTGGGCGCGGCGGGTGGTCCGGGTTGTTTGGCCGCTCGTGGCGCGCTTCCCACGACTGAAGCCGTGGGCTGACGGCTGCGTTTTCCACGACTGAAGCCGTGGGCTGACGGCTGCGGAATGGTGTGTATTTTGTATCGATGCGTTCAGAAAGGAGAAAAGCGTGCGATGCCATCTGTCATCCTGTAATCTCCCGATTCACCGAAGGAATGACCGATACCACCACATCTGTCGTGCTTGCAAAGAGCACATCCTGTTCTCCGCCGCAATGTACCGGAAGTCAGGAAATCGAAGGACTAATAATACCGAAAACCCCCGTGATAAAGGTTCAGAAGAAAGAAATGCGTGCGATGCAGGCTCACAATTACATCCGATCATTGAATTCCTGCTCGAGGACTGCGCGGTTAACGGGCACAACACCGGGAATTTCGCAAACCTGGCCGCCGGCCATATTGGACAAGCGGGCAACGTTGGCCTCGTCTATTCCGACGGAGAGGCACAGGGCGGCAATGCTGATGACGGTATCGCCAGCGCCACTGACGTCGGCAATTTTTCTGGGAATGGTGGAGTAGAGTGCTCCCGCCCCGTCGCCCTTCAGGAATAATCCATGCTCTGAAAGAGTCAGCATGGTGTAGCGGTTCTGCAGTTTTTCCTCCAGAAACCGGGCGGCTTTTTCGAGTGATGCAAGGGTGGGAGAAACCGGAAACGGCGCGCTCTCCCTTATTTCCTTCAGGTTGGGCTTGAACAGATCTGCTCCGATGTACGAAAGAAAATGCTGTTTTTTGGGGTCAACAGCCACAAAAACACCCTTTTCTTTTGCTATTTTAATGGTTTCAGCAATAATATGGCCTGTCAGAACGCCCTTGTTGTAGTCCTGCAGGATCATCGTTCGCACCGGATATCGCGCGAGCAGGGAGCGCACGCGCGCGAGCAGGAGTTCCGTTTCTTCACTGTTCAGTTCGTGGGTGTCTTCACTGTCTATACGGAGCATTTGCTGGGCGTTGCCGAGTATGCGGGTTTTTACGGTGGTGCGTCGGTTCGATGATATACAAATACCTTCGCTGTGCAGTCCGTGTGCGGGCAGCAGGTTTTCAGTGAACAGGCGGCCATCGGCATCATCGCCGGCGAAACCACATAGCAGGGGTATTCCGCCAAGTGCCTGTATATTGAGAGCCACGTTGGCCGCTCCGCCAAGGCGGTTGTCGGTGGACTGATGCAGTACCACGGGTACCGGAGCTTCGGGTGAAATCCGGTTTACGCTGCCGGTCAGATACCGGTCGATCATCACATCTCCTATGATGATGACGTGCTGTCCGTCGGTCTGTTCAAATATTTGCCTTGCTTTCATAATTCGTCAGGCTCAGGCGCCCGTTTTTTTCTTCCAGTAGCGCAACAGTCCGGCCACCGACATGAAGGCCGGGTTGGCAGCCTCATAGCGGGCCATGTCGGACTCGGGCACTCCGTTAATTCGCAGATCGCTTTTCACAAATTCTTGAAAATGAGGGACAATCTCCTCGGCAGGTGTTTGTTTTTCGAACCATGGCTTCATCCAGGCAGCCCAGGCGAGCAGTCGCTGCTCCAGGGCGTCGAGATGCGACTGTTTGTCGGCTATTTCATCGTAATGGGTCAGGTATAACCGCTCTGATTTCAGCTCCCGGAGCAGTTGAATGGATGCCTGCCAGTCTTCAATATTGATATCCGGGGGCGGACAGGGCGGCATCACGGGTCCGTTGCCGATTTTGACGCCGGCTACATCACCGGTAAAAACTGCCGACACTCCCTGTGCATCGGTCACCTGC
>JBDLWO010000027.1:0-5386 GCA_039804245.1 Bacteroidota bacterium | reverse complement strand
ATGACAGTACTGTTCGATACGCCGCAAAAGAGTCTGCACACCGACGATTACATTTACCTGACAGGCCGGATGCGGCTGAATTATGCCGATCCTTCGCAGCCGTATTATACGCTTGAGCATGCGGTGCTGACGGGCAGGAAGTAGTCATCAGACGACTGACTTACCGTAAAGATTCCCGAACGGATCCACCATGTAGTGCCACTTCGGATCGCCGATACCGGTCGTGCTGAAAAAGCGTGTTATTGATACAAAGGTAATGATAAAACAAAAGCCGCCAATCTGATAAAAGACTGGCGGCTTTTGTTTTTATAGCATCAGGTTCTGTTACCAGAACACGATATACAGTGCGGCCAGAACGCCGGTTATGGCTAGCGCGCCGATAGCAAATGCCGGAGATGTTTTGAATGATTCCGGATCATTTACCATTGCTTTCGGATTATCCTTGCTCCGCGGATCGGCCATGCTGATGATAACCATCATACCGGTAAGGATAAGGAAAACCCATCCCATCTGGTTCAGGAACGGCATCTCACCGTAGAAATTCTTGAAGAATATTCCGAGCGGGATGGTTGACAGAGCAGCTGCCAGTGCGGCGTTGGCTGTAGCCCGCTTCCAGAAGAAACCGAGCAGGAAGATAGCTACCACACCCGGAGAAATAAGGCCGGTAAATTCCTGAATGAACTGGAATCCCTGTTCGAGGCGTTGAAGTTGTGGCGCCACAAAAATGGCAATCACCATGGAGATAATAATGGCATAACGTCCGATCAGCACCTGTTTTTCTTCTCCAGCCTCCTTGTTGAAATATTTTTTGTAGATGTCGAGCGTGAAAATAGTGGCGATGGAGTTGGCTTTGCCGGCGAGAGAAGCCACAATGGCGGCTGTCAGTGCAGCGAAAGAGAGACCCTTCAGTCCGGGACCGAGCAGGTTGAGCAGTACCGGATACGCCTTGTCGGGTTTGACGGTGCCGGTAGCATCCACCATTTCCTGCTGGAACATACCCTGCTGGTACAGCACATACGCGGCTATGCCCGGGAGTACCACAATAACAGGCATCAGCAGTTTCAGGAAGGCGGCAAACAGGAGTCCCGAACGGGCAGTTTCCAGTTTGGCTCCGAGAGCCCGCTGAGTAATATACTGATTACATCCCCAGTAGTTCAGGTTGGCGATCCACATGGCGCCGAACAGGACTGTAAGACCGGGAAGATCCTTGTAGTATTTGTTGGACTCGTCGAAGATCATGTGGAAGTGATCGGGCGCCTGCTCGCGCAGGAGTCCGAGACCCGCCATGGCGCCCGAAACGCCATTCTGATCGGCTACCAGATTGAGTGCGAGGTAGGTAGTGGCCAGGCCACCCAGCACCAGAATAAGCACCTGAATAACATCGGTGTAGCCGATTACTTTCATACCGCCGAGCGTGATGATGATGGCAAAAACAGCGAGGAACCAGGCACAGGCTGTGAAACTGAATCCGGAAATAGTGGAAACAGCGATGGCGCCTAGATAAAGAATGGAAGTCAGGTTGACGAAGATATACACCAGCAGCCAGAACACGGCCATCATGGTAGCCACAAGCGGACTGTATCGCTTTTCCAGGAACTGTGGCATGGTGTATATTTTATTTTTGATGTAGCCCGGCATAAAAAATACAGCCACTACAATCAGCGTAAGGGCAGCCATCCATTCATAGGAGGCAATGGCCAGTCCCATGGCAAAACCGGAGCCCGACATACCTACAAACTGCTCGGCACTGATATTGGAGGCAATGAGCGATGAGCCGATGGCCCACCACGTCAGAGAGCCTTCTGCCAGAAAGAAATCGCTGGCACTGGCATTTGGATTCTTTTTACGCTGGTAAATCCAGTATCCATATCCTGCAACGATCAGAAAATAGACAAGGAACACGACATAATCAAGCGTTTGTAACTCTTTTCCCATAGTGGTAAATTCAGAATGTGGTGGCTGTGAACGATTGTTTTGACAAAAAAAAGTTTACGGGTTGGTTAGGCCGCCCAAATATATGACACGAATCAAACAATACCATCTATTTTGAAATCAAACCCGCCGATACAGGTGGCCGATACCGGAAAAAGTGGCTTTTGAAATTTTTTTCGAATCTTGGAAGCCAAAGTATTGCGCTGTATCAGAAAAAACCCTTTTCTTTGCAGCCCGTTTAAAACGGTTTTGAAATGGTTTCCTGGCCGAGCGGTTAGGCACAGCTCTGCAAAAGCTGCTACAGCGGTTCGAATCCGCTGGAAACCTCTGAAAATGCCCGCCGCAACTGACTTCGTGCCGTTGCGGCGGTTCTTTTTATCCAGGTAACTGTGTACGGCAAGTATTGATTCCTGCCACAGTTACCGTCAAAAAATACCCGTTATGGAAACCCTGCTCCAGGAAAAACTTCTGACAGTAGGCTCATGGTCGCTCACTGTAGCCATGATACTCGGTCTGCTGGTCGCCTGGATTCTGACCGAACTTCTCGTTGCCGCATTGCGGAAGGTCATTCACCGGCAAAGCCGGCTCCTGAACCTGCCCGATACCGGCAGACGCCATTCCCTGTATCTGATTGCCAAGTATATCATCTGGACTATCTCCGCCGGTATTATGCTGGAAATTGTGGGTATCCACGTGACGGTATTGCTGGCGGGCTCTGCGGCATTACTGGTAGGTCTGGGTCTTGGTATTCAGCAGATTTTCCGGGATATTGTTTCCGGTATCTTTCTCCTTTTTGAGGGAACTATTGAGATTGGTGATATTCTTCAACTCGATAATACGGTGGCCGAGGTAGCAGAAATAAACCTGAGAACCTCCCGGTTGCTGACAAAAGACGGTAAAACGCTGATTGTGCCCAATCACAAGTTTATCACCGAAAATCTGATTAACTGGTCGCACGGGCAGAATCAGCCTACCCGCTTCACTATGACCGCCGAAACTCCGCTTCAGACGGATGCAGCCCGTGCACTGGATATACTGATGCGACTGGCCACTGAACACCCGGACGTCCTTAAAGATATTCCTGAGCGTCAGCCCAAAGCACGGCTCCGGGAAATGACACATGAAAAACTGACTTTTGATTTGCATTTCTGGACATACGAGAAAATGGAGGCCGACCGTATTGCCGCCGATATTCGTATCCGTTTCAGGACAGCACTCCACAGCACCTGATCTATTCGTTTCAGCGAAATCCACTTCATATGTTGCAATTCACACACAAACTGCCCGAACACGAAACCAATGCCATTGAACCCCAGGTAACCAGTGCCGCTCAATTGCTCGAAAGCCGCAAGGGCCCCGGCCACGACTTTCTCGGCTGGCTGGACCTTCCTCTGAAATATGACAGGGAGGAGTACCGGCGTATCAAGGCTGCTGCAAAAAAGATTCGTAAAGAAAGTGAAGTGCTGGTGGTAGTCGGTATCGGTGGATCCTATCTCGGCGCCAAGGCGGTAATCGAGTTCTGCAATCCGACGCCCGCCATCCCGTTCAGAGGGGGGCGGAAAAAACATTTTGATGTGGTTTTCGTCGGTACCAATCTCAGTGGTCCCTATCACAGGCAGGTACTCGATGCCATTGGCGACCGCGATTTTTCTGTGAACGTTATCTCAAAATCAGGGACTACGACCGAGCCTGCCATCGCATTCCGTCTTTTCAAACAGCGCCTTGAAGAAAAATACGGGGTAGAAGGTGCTCGCAGCAGGATTTATGCTACTACCGACCAGTCAAAAGGTGCCCTGAAAAGTCTGGCAACGCAAGAGGGCTATGAAACCTTTGTTGTGCCCGATAATGTGGGTGGCCGTTTCTCCGTTCTCACAGCTGTTGGCCTGTTGCCCGTAGCCGCAGCAGGCATTGATATTGACGCCCTCATGCGCGGCGCTGCCGATGGGGTAAAGCTTTTCAAAAAGCCATTTGCCGAAAATGCCTGCCTGCAGTACGCCGGTGCGCGCAATATCCTCCACCGGAAAGGCAAGGATATCGAATTGCTGGTGAACTACGAGCCCCGTTGCCACTATATCGCCGAATGGTGGAAACAACTTTACGGAGAAAGTGAAGGGAAAGACGGGAAAGGTATTTTCCCGGCTTCTGTCAGTTTTACCGCCGATCTGCATTCCATGGGACAATATATTCAGGATGGCAGGCGCTCCCTGTTTGAAACGGTACTTGAAATTGGTACGCCCGAACATGATCTGACCATCGTACGCACCAATGATGATCTCGATGGACTCAATTACCTTGCCGGGAAAACGATGGACTATGTGAATAAAAAAGCCGCGGAAGGTACCCGCATGGCCCACGAAGACGGCGGCGTACCCAACTTCACTATTCATATCCCGGAAGCAACACCTTATTATCTCGGTCAACTGCTGTTTTTCTTTGAAAAGGCGTGTGCGGTGAGTGGCTACATGCTGGGCGTCAATCCGTTCGATCAGCCCGGCGTGGAGGCATACAAGAAGAATATGTTTGCTCTGCTCGGCAAAAAATAGACCGAATACACTCTTACCGGATTACGGTTACATCGCCTTTTCTGCTCAGTATGCGGCCATCGCGCATTTCCACTTCCGCATACCAGACATATACACCCGGATTGACGGGTGTGCCCTTTGCCGTTCCGTCCCAGCCGGCCTCCGGTTGGCCGGGATGGAACCCTGCACGCTCAAATACCAGGCTGCCCCAGCGGTCGTACACGCGCAACAGGCGTACGCGCGAAACACCATTCCCTCCGAAAACGGTGAACCAGCCATTGTCGCCGCTCTCCGGTTTTATCACGTTGGGTATGTAAAACTCGTTGCTGTAAACCGATACGCTCCCCCGATCTTCTGCTTCACATCCGTTCTCATCCACAACTCTAACGACAAATTCTGTGGTTACTTCCGGATAAACCGTCTGGGAAAGTGACAGTGGTGTGTACTCGTATTGCTCCGGCTGCCAGTGTATTTCGCTCAGGGGCCATCCCGGAGGTGTCAGATTCGCCTGCAGCACGACCGGCTGACCCAGTTCTACAGCTGTATCACTTGCCGTTAACGTCACTGATAACTCAACGGGCGAGTCCAGTGTAACTGCTGAATTCCAGAAGCATCCGAAATCGTCGCGAATGCGCAACGCATAGTTGCCCGGCGGCAGACCGGTATAGGTTGTCTGACTGCTGTAGGGCTGGTTTCCTGTTGCGTAATAGTAGGGCGGATGACCACCTGTAACGTTTTCAAAGCGTATTATACCGTTCCGGTCGCCAAAACACTTCACCGGCTCTGTGGTCACGATGGCGCTGACGGGTGGGTCGCGGAGTACCAGCACCGAATCAGAGGCGGCACAGCCATTATTCGTGTTTACCACGAGATGCCTGTATAATCCCGAGGCAATAACAGGGATGATAATCGCCTGTGTGTCCAGTACCACC
>JBDLWO010000026.1:0-2511 GCA_039804245.1 Bacteroidota bacterium | reverse complement strand
AGCTCCGTTGCGCCGGTTGCTGTTCCCGGCTCATACCAGATTCCTCCGGGCAGTTTTACCGATAAATTTCCGGAAAAAGGCTGTGAGCCACTATTTTGCAAACTGACGAAAAGCGTGTCTCTCCCGCATACATACAGCGAATCGGGCAGGTTGTATTGCACCACGACTCCCTGATTTTGAGCTCTTGCGGTTGACAAAGAAAAAATAAACAGGAAAGCAGCAGGTAGAAGGTGTTTCAACATCAGATTCAGTTAATTGGTAACAAGGTCGAAAAGTAAATTTACTTTTGCATCGAACAAACACTGTTGACACCTTGATTGTATTCAGAAAGATTTGGTTGCTTTGGGCCGTAACGCTTTTTTTGCTGATGATGGGATTTAACCTGCTGGTTTTATTCTTCAATTCAGCCGTTTTTCCTGAAGAAAGAGCACTCCGGTATAATATATGGTGGTTACACCACGCATTTACCAACGTATTCCTGCCTCTGATCGGGGTTTTTCTGATCATCGAAGGGCGCGAGCAACTCGATCCTTCGAAGTCTTATGTCATTGTGGGAAATCACAAATCATCGCTCGATTTCATCCTGAATGCAAGGGCTTATCCCGGCGGGTATCAGTATCTGGCTAAACAGGAATTGAAGAAGATTCCAATTTTTGGTTGGGTAGTGAAGAAAATGTGTCTGATTGTTGACCGCGGCAGTCCTATGAGCCGGGCACGCAGTGTGGTCATGCTCAAGCAGAAGCTGGCAAAAGGGATCAGTATCTTTATTTATCCGGAAGGCAGCAGAAACAGGACGGAAGAACCGCTGGGGCCGTTTTATGATGGCGCATTCCGTATCGCCATTCAAACAGGAGCCCCGATCGCAGTGCAGACAATCACCAATATTGACCGGATCGCAGGCCCCGACGACTCATGGCTGCAGCCCGGTGTAGTGCGAATTGTATGGGAAAAGCCTGTTGAAACGGCTCAGCTGACTGACGCTGATATTCCGGCTCTGCGCGACAAGGTTACTTCAATGATGACTTCCCGTATCATGGCCGTCAGAAAGTAAGCCGCTTCACACGGCCATTGACCATGGCATCAATGACCTGAAACACAATCAGCGGCTTTTGTGAGCGCCAGAACATGTCGTTGTACTCTTCTCCGAAGTGTACATAGTGCTGAAGTCGTGCATCCTGCATTTCCTCCATAACGTGTTTCCGGGTGTTGATGCACACTACCCAACCACCTTCCTCGTGTACTTCTTCGGCCAGTTCTGCGTAGTAATCGTCCTCTGCACTGTGAAAATTGAGTACGTTATCGCAAAAAAGTGCGAATTTTACGATGCCTTTTTCATACAACTGCTCGAGAACACGTCGCTTCAGGTGCATGATATCGTTGTGAAGGGCATCGTTCCACTCTCCAATCAACTCGATCAGGGCAAACTGATCGTCGTAATCAACGAACAAAATCTTGCAGTACAGCGTTGAAGAACCAAATGCATCCCATTGAGGATGCAGGTAAAAGTTGTACAACTTGTGCGTGAAATGGAATTCGCTGTACTTGCGCCCGAAAAATGGAGAGTCACGATCCTCCTCGGCTATGTAAAGTTCGCGCCACTGATAATGAGGCTCAATGTTGTGCATGTTTCACTAAATTGATTAAGCGCCGCAAAGTTACCATGATCTCCCCGAATATACGCCTGAGAGTTGTACTGACCGGCCCTGAATCTTCGGGGAAGTCAACGCTGGCCCGGGCACTGGCCGGTTATTTCGGATGCGATATGGTACCCGAATTCGCCCGCTCTTTCCTCAGCGCCCTTCACCGCGAATACAATTACGGCGATCTTGCCCTCATAGCACGCGGACAAACTGCCTGGGAACAATGGTATGCCCGGCATTCAAAGCACTGGTTACTGGTCTGCGATACCGACTGGACCGTCCTGAGGATATGGGAATCTTTCAGGTATGGCTCGGTCCAGCACACGCTCCATTGCAACCCGGCCCCCGGTACGATGTATATCCTCTGCAAGCCCGATATTGAATGGGAACCCGACCCGCTCCGGGAAAATCCCCATGACCGCGACGAGTTGTTCGAACTGTATGAACGTCTGCTCCGTGAATCTGGTTCCGATTATGTGATTTCAGCAGGCAGTATGGCCGACAGGCTGCAAAATGCCTTGAATTTAATTGAAAAATATTCATGACCTTTGTGGCACTCATTGGGGTGCTGGCTCTGCCGGCTGAGATAAAACCCATCGAACTTGCGCGGGTAATTCCGGGCAAGGAACTGAGACGGGTAGTGGCATCACTACACCTGCAAAAGCCCCTTTGGCAGGTGGATGTTTCACTCAATCTTCTTTTTTCATGACAAAGTTTGTCAGTCCACTGGCCTTTGCGTCGTTCTTCCTGTCTTCTTCTCTGTTCTCACAGTCTCCCGACTCGACATCCCTGAAGGAGGTTGTCATTCAGGCCACTCGTGCGGGCGAGCGCATGCCCGTGCCACACAACAATTTCAGGTCGAAAGCAATTC
>JBDLWO010000025.1:0-15208 GCA_039804245.1 Bacteroidota bacterium | reverse complement strand
AATCCCATACTGACAGGAACATGGAAATACAAACCCGGGGTTCGTATTGATCCGGCTACTTTCCCGAAGCCTGTGGTACCCAATGGCAGCTTTTTTACACATCCGACACTGTTGTACAATGCAAATATCGCACCTCTGCAGCCGTACGCTATCAGGGGGGCAATATGGTACCAGGGCGAATCAAATGTAGCCCATGCGCAGGAGTATGAGTCGCTGTTGCCCGCCATGATTACCGACTGGCGCCGTGGCTGGGCGCAGGGTGATTTTCCGTTTCTGGTGGTTCAGCTGGCTAATTACTATCCCGAGCAGGCCATTCCGAACGAGAGTGAATGGGCTGAACTTCGAGCCGCGCAGATGAAGGCACTGACTCTTCCCGGCACCGCTGTTGCATCAGCTGTTGATCTTGGCGACGCAAATGATATTCACCCCAAACGGAAACAGGAAGTGGGTGCAAGACTGGCGCTCGCAGCCAGGAAGGTGGCTTATGGTGAAGAACTGGTACATGCAGGCCCGGTTTTGGTGCGTGCCAAACGTATCAGAAACCGCATGATTGTCACTTTTGATCAGACGGATCTCGTTTCCCGCGACAAGTCCGGATTTTTGCGCGGATTTACGGTTGCCGGAAAAGACGGCAAGTTTCACTGGGCTGTTGCCTGGCTGCAAAACGGGAAAGTTGTGGTATTTTCTCCGGATGTAAAAAAACCGCTGGCTGTGCGTTACGCATGGGCCGACAACCCCGGAGAAATCAGTCTGTACAACAGGCAGGGGCTGCCTGCCTGTCCTTTCAGGACCGATAAACGGCCGTTGTCAACGCAGGGAAAAACCTTTATATATGAAGAAAACGGCTTTTGAGCAGCTGTCTGTTTGCCGACAGTCACTCAAAAACCGTTTTCACGCTTTGAAAATCAGTTTTTGGTTATATTTTGGACTCGAGCGAGTCCCATGGGCCGCCATTGAAGGCCTCAATACCGGCGCTTTTCAGGATACCGATGGCCGCACCGCTTCTGCCACCGCTGCGGCAGCAGGTGATGACAGGTACATTTTTTTTCGCCAGACTCGCGGTCTGGGTTGCCAGTACATCGAGCGGTATATTGATGGAGCCTTTGATATGCCCGGTCCTGTACTCACCGGGTGTACGTACATCAACAATGACGGCTCCATTTTTGACGAGCTCTTTGAAGTCAGTTGCAGGGGCGCTGTTCATCAGGCCCTTGAGAAGATTGAACATGGTTTTGTCCGTTTTTTAAAAGTGACAGATTTTATTTTGAATGTATTGCCGTTTCCGGCGCCGCCCGATCCTTTCCGGCCAACAGCGGCGCCATTCGAAACAGCATTTCCAACTTGACAATTGAATTGCCGGGTCAGCGGCGTTGTTACAGCAGGGTAGTGGGGCACACATACTCACTCAACTGGAACCGTCCCGATTTTTTGATGGCATCCATACCGCCGGCCACATCAATCAGGTTCCGGTAGCCTCTCGCGCGCAGAGCTGAGACAAATACCATGGAACGGTAACCTGCAGCACAGTGCACGTGGTATGTCTTGTCAGGATTGATGACCTTCATACTTTCATTCAGGTAATCCAGCGGGGTATTTTCAGCAATCAGCACGTGCTCACTGTCGTATTCACTTTTTTTCCTGACATCGAGCAGGTTGATTTCATGGCCTGACGATATCATGGCAGCCAGATCGTTCGCTGAAACCTGTGTGATCTCGTCGGTTTCCATGCCGGCCGCCTTCCATGCCTCGAATCCGCCGTCCAGATAACCGATACAGTAGTCGTAACCTACCCGCGCAAGTCGTGTGATCACCTCCTCTTCTCTTCCCGGTTCGGCCACAATGAGTATTTCCTGCTTCACATCAGGTATCATCACGCCTGCCCAAGGAGCAAACGAGCCATCAATGGCTATATTGACAGAATTGGGCACGAAACCGCTGGCGAAAACATCTGCCTTGCGGGTATCCAGAATGAGCGCATCTGTTTCATTGGCAGCCGCTTCAAATGCACGGGGACTGAGGGCTCTGTGGCCTCGCTTTATGACGGTATCAATGGAATCGTATCCCATTTTGTTCATCATCACATTCTGCGGGAAATAGCCAGGTGGTGGTGTCAGCCCGGTCAGTACTTCCTGAACAAACTCCTCTCTGGACATGTCTGCCCGAAGCGCATAATTATTTTTTTTCTGATTTCCGAGTGTGTCAGTTGTCTCTTTCGACATCTTTTTGCCACAGGCAGACCCCGCTCCATGTCCGGGATAAACCATTGTATCACCGGCGAGTGGCATTACCTTGTTGCGGAGTGAGTCGTAAAGGGTGGCCGCCAACTCTTCCTGTGTCATACTGGCGGCTTTTTGAGCCAGATCAGGTCTGCCAACATCTCCTATGAAGAGTGTATCTCCGCTGAAAAGTCCTGTTTCTTTTCCGGTTTCATCCAGAAGCAGGAAGCAGCTACTTTCCATGGTATGGCCTGGTGTGTGAAGCACCTTTATTTTTACACGGCCGAGCTGCAGGAATTCACCGTCTTCGGCCACATGTGCCTTGAAGTTGGGCCGGGCTGTCGGACCATAAACAATGGTGGCGCCTGTTTTTGCGGCCAGATCAAGGTGACCGCTCACAAAATCGGCGTGGAAGTGGGTTTCAAGGATATACCTGATTCTGGCATTGTCTTTGGAGGCACGCTCCAGATAGGGCGTAACTTCACGGAGAGGATCAATAATGGCAACCTCGCCATCAGATTCAATGTAATAAGCGCCGTGCGCAAGACATCCTGTATAAATCTGCTCGACTTTCATATCAGTGGTTCATCGTTGATTTGACGATACAAAGGTCGGAAGTCATGTCACGCCAATTCGGTTACATTTGTTACATAGTGCATTGATTTTTATCACCCTGTTCGCAACAGCTTGATTTTCCCGCGGTACAGTTTGAGCGCACCATCATTTTCGAGCTTTTTAAGTACTCTCGAAACAGCTTCCCTCGGACTGCCAATTTCATCGGCAATTTCCTGGTGGGTAACCGGGATCATGGTAGAGCTGAATATTCGCGATTTCTGTTGCAGCAAATCCAGTATTCGGTCGTCGAGCTTTTTGAAATTGACTCTCGTTACCACATCCAGCAGTTCTTCAAACCGGTTTTGATACAGTTTGAATATATATTCGGCCCACCCCGGTTGTTCGCGTACAAGCGCGGCCGCGCGCTCGGGGCGTATAAACAGTATTTCAGTTTCCTCTACCGTTTCAGCCTTTATTCTGGAGGTTGAATTATTCATGGCGCCGAGTACCGACATAACACAGCTGTCGCCGGGCTCCAGGTAGTAAAGCAGGATCTCGTTCCCGTTCTCGTCTTCACCGGTTACCTTGACGTGCCCTCTCAGGATGATGGGAATACTTTTGATGTAAGACTGAAATTTGATGATCACCTCGCCACCCGGAACGATTTTTACCTCGTTTTCTTCTTTTAGGCGCCGTAACAGGCCGGATTCTATGATTTCTTTCATTACTTGTTCTTGATGAGTGTGCAAAGATAAGTCACCCACGACAGTAAGACAATGAAACGGGCCGCTCAGTACATATTGAGCAGCCCGTTCCATAGGTTTTTGAGTGTACTGTTATTTCATCCACGACCTGAAAGGCGCCGTTACCTGGCCCCAGAAAGTAGTCGGGAACTTGTCTATATTATCGAAGCCCAGCGCAACATCCCTGCCGTCAGCGGGCATCCATACGGTACCGAAAAGATAGTCCCATACGCTGAGGGATATACCATAGTTGACGCCATAGCTGCCCTTCGGCAACTTTTCGGCATGGTGCCAGATGTGCATTTGCGGGCTGTTGAATATGTAGCGCAGCGGTCCAAGTGGCAGGTAGAAGTTGGCATGATTCAGGTGCCCGATGGTGAGTGCAAACAGGTGAACCAGAATGAAATCGGAAATGCCAAATCCTATCATGGCCAGCGGGATGTATTCCAGTGTGCGGTAAACAAGGGTTTCTCCAAAGTGATAGCGCAGGTGTGCAGAAAATCCCATTTCCCTGACAGAGTGGTGAACCTTGTGTACTTCCCAGAGGAATGGTACCCTGTGCAACAGCCTGTGAATATTCCATTGAATGAAATCACGTGCAATGAAAAGGGTGAGCAACTGGATCCAGTGAGGCCATGAAGCAACATTCAGTGCCACCAGGTTTCTGATTCCGAAAGTATTCTGGAGGAAACTGTTGAAGGCGGTGACAAACACTTCCGAAAGTGCATTATATCCGATCAGGCCAAACAGAAAAAAGTTGAAAAACATGTAAAATCCGTCAATCCAGAAATCAGTGCGCACGCTGGGCTGGTCTTTTCTCCAGGGGAAAAGTAATTCCAGGGCATAAACTAACAACGAAATGGCAATCAGCCAGTAAAAGTAGTTTCCCCAGTGCGGATTAAGTACTTCGTGCCAGAGGTAGTTGGCGTAACCAAAGAAGTTGTCCTGAAAAATCTGCCAGTATGTTCTTTCCATAATGTGTCGAGATTGTTTTATTCGTTGCAAAGATCAATCCTTGCTTCACCCGGGTTTAGTAACTTCTGTTACACGATGCATACCATTATTCTACTCACACAGAAATACCTTGCGGGTTGCTACTCCCTTTGAGGAACTCATTCGGACAAAGTAGGTGCCCGGTGTCATCTTTATGGCATCCCAGCTGATTACCCTGGTTTCAGTGATGAAAGCTGGTTCAAGGAGAGTTTTCACTACCTTTCCTGAATAGTTGAGTATATCAACGCTCACTTTCTCATCGGGTATGGGTGGTATGGTTACACGGATATTTCCCTTCGCCGGATTGGGAGCAACCCCGAATCCGTTGTAAAGTACGGGTTCTGAACTGGCTGATGCTGCAGTCCAGGTATCTGTACCGCTGCTCAGCCAGTCCAGACTGAAGCGGGCGAAACAGAGCTGGTAGTTTTCATATTCTCCGTTTTCGTAGAATAAACCGATGCTGCCATCATCAAAAGTGGTGAGTGCCGAATAGGCTGACGGACCCGGACAGACAGCCCGCTTGACTGGCCATGAATTGCCTTCGTCATAACTGACAAATACGTTCAGGTTTCTGCGCTGTGCCACGTGGTTGGGCACCGAGAACAACAACCGGCTTTTGTCATATCCATCCTTCACTGAAGTATAGCGTATCAAATCTCCGTTCACACCCGGTTCGACCAGTTCGGGCTGAGCAACAGGTGCGTCCCAGGTTGCGCCGCCGTCGTGCGAGCGCGTGACCTTGCGTGCGCCCGGGGAGCGGATTGCCATGAGCAGGTCGTTGTTATCAAGCGATACAATCTTGGCTTCATCGCCGGCAGGGGAGGCCTGACCGGGTGATGTCTGCCATGTGTTGCCGCTGTCATCGCTGTAAATCATAAAATTGCTGATGGTGTTGCCGGAGTTCTGTCGCACTCCGATCGCTGCCACTATTCGCCCCCCGGGCAACTGATGAGCACTTCCTGAGGCCACCCATGCTGCGTACCAGCCCTGCTGATAGATGTCGGCGGAATGTTCCTGGGGAGCACTCCAGGTAAGGCCCATATCGGAGCTTCGGCTCACCTGAAATCTTATTTTATTAGACGGCGTTGATGCAAAAAGCCCGTTGTGGGAAGCAAACATGCATATCATATCTCCGGTGATACGATCATAGACAATGGCAGGGTCACTGGCTCCCGAGTTACCGAAATCAGCGATGATGACCGGATCCGACCAGGTGTGGCCCATGTCGTCGCTGTGACGGGCAATAATGTCAATGTTGCCGGGCAGGTCGCCGTTGTTGTTTCTTCTTGCATCTGCTACGGCTACCACCCGCTGACCGCGGGAGGTAATGGCAGGGATCCGGTAACTGGCGGAGTTGTAATCGCCGCCGGAAAACAGGTACTGGTGTTCAAGGAGAACCGTTCGGGTGGGGTAGGGTCCGGCATCAGGAATGAGAATTTCCTGACCTCCGGTTGTATAAGCGATGGCAGTTGCACCGATTTCATGGCCTTCAGGAGCGTCGCTGCTGATATCGGATGTCAGCCAGAAAAAATTGTCGCCGGAAGCAAGTTCTCTGCTGGTCTGGAATGAAACAATATCCTGCGCGAGTGTACCCTGGCCCAGATCTACGGCAGTTGCGGGATTGAGACGCGACTGATTACCCGTCCACCAGAGTCTGAAGCCGGACAGATAACCTGCAGTACCGATAGAGTTCAGTCTGAACTTCAGCCCGGATATCTGGAGCGGATTTGCCTCACCGTTTGTTTTTACCACTGCAGCTGCAAGACGCTCGCCGGTATTACCTCTTCCACACGGAATATCGGGGTGTAAAGAGGGCACACTTGCGATAGCCATGTCCACCGTCAGCGATGCGTCGAGAATCTGGGCATTTCCGAAAAGCGTTCCCGGGTGCTGTCCGGTCAGGTCCGGAACTGTCTGGCCCTGTACTTCTTCGAAGTTCCAGGCAGCGACAAGACCATTCTCACCCTGTGTGATGGTGGTAATCATATCCTGGCTGATCTCGTCTGAGAACAATGCGTAATTGCGTATGCGCACATCATCTATCCAGCCGTTCCAGAAAAAGGCGCCAGTAGAGGAAGAACCGACAAAAAAATTGGTTGCATTGGACAAATCGAATGTACCGGCGGTGGTATTGCTCACTGTCTGGTCAAACTGGCCATCCACGTAAATGGTGGCAGTTGATCCGCCGAAGCCGCTGAATACCATGGCAACGTGGTGCCAGTTTCCGTCGCATACTTTTTTGACAGAGAAGGGCGGCCCCAGATTGACTCCGGTTGTACTTCTCAGGTTGATACCAAACTCACCCGTTCCTGATTTGACAATCATTTCATAGCCCGGGGCCGACCCCGAAGTACCACCTCTCTTTGAAATGATCCGGTAAAAATCGGTGGCTGTCGCGCATTTGACGCGGCAGGTAACAGTCATTTCTTCCAGGGACTCAATATCCAGATCACTGTGATCTGCCACCATCATATAATCACCATCACCATCCAGATAAAGGGCTTTTCCGGTCTGACCGGTCAGGAAAAATGAAATCAGGTTCAGTATGAAAACAAGTAACAACCTCATGAAAAGTTCCTTTTGGATAAAAAAATCGCATCAGCGCACTGAGAGCGCTGATGCGACAGGTCATCAGTATTCTGCGCTGTTCACGCGAAGTTATTACAAAAAGTTCAATTGATGCCTTACAGCTGAACTGAAGAGCAGATAAATCTTGCGCTTGTCTGAAACCCGGATACGCTCCTGGGCAACCCGGTGTGGCTGGGCGCTCCTGATTTTGGAGAACAGCTGGGTATAGTACTTGTAAGCCAGATAGACCCCGAGGCGAGCACCTTTGGGGAGCCGGCGTATTCCTTCGAGTGCGGCATCGAAATCATCCTTGATATCGCGCTCAATCTCATATTTGTCTTCCTGAGTGAAGCGGGAGAAATCAACCCCGGGAAAATAAACCCTGCCCCTGTCTTCGAAGTCGCTTTTGATATCGCGGAGGAAATTGATTTTTTGAAATGCGGCGCCCAGCCGGCGGGCCGGTTCGCGAAGACCCTGATATTTTGCATCATCGCCCTCACAAAAAACGCGCAGGCACATCAGACCTACCACCTCTGCGGAACCATAAATGTATTCATTGTAACTGTTGTGATTGTAGCTTGTCTGGTGCAGATCCATTTCCATGCTGTGCAGGAAGGCATCAATCAGATCCCACTCGATGTTAAAGTCGTGAACCACTTTCTGAAATGAGTGCAGAACCGGGTTCAGACTGATTTTTTCGTCAATAGCCCTGACGGTATCCTCACGGAAACGCTGCAGCAGATCGGCTTTGGCATGACCGTGGAATGTATCCACAATTTCGTCTGCAAAACGCACAAAACCATAAATCCCACAGATGGGCGCCCTGAAGCGCTTGTCGAACATGCGTATCCCCAGCGAGAAAGAGGTGGAATATCTCCTGGTGATGAGGCTGCTGCACTCAAAGCAAGTTTTGTTGAAGAGTAAAAGATGATTCATACAGTGAGTTTTGTTCGTTTTGATGCTATACTGATTTTCGGATTTCAGCGGCAACCACTTCACCGCTGATGATTGCAGGCGGCACACCAGGGCCGGGCACTGTAAGCTGGCCGGTGTACCAGAAATTACTCAGTTTTTTGTTTTTCAAAGTTGGCTTCAGGAAGGCGGTCTGGAGCAGTGTATTGGCTAATCCATATGCGTTGCCCTTGAATGCGTGGTAGTCATTCACGAAATCGGCATGAGCAAAAGATCGCTGATAAACAATGGAATCTCTCACCGACTGACCGATAATGTTCTCGAAACGATCCATAACCAGATTGAAATATTTTTCTCTGATTTCGGGAGTATCCTGCAAGCCAGGCGCCACCGGAATGAGGACAAAGATATTTTCACATCCATCCGGAGCTACCGAGGCGTCTGTAACTGAAGGCGCGCTGACGTAAAACAGCGGTTTTTCGGGCCATCGGGGATTTTCGTAAATTTCGATGGCGTGCCGAGCGAAGTCTTCATCAAAAAACAGATTATGATGCAGCAGTCCGTCAATTCTTTTGTTGATACCCAGGTACCAGAGCAGGCAGGAGGGAGCCATGGTGCGTTTTTGCCAGTATTCTTCCGGATAGTTTCTCCTGCTTTTGCCCAGCAGATCTGATTCTATGTGATGGTAGTCGGCGCCGCCAACAAAAAAATCAGCCTCATACCGGGCACCATTTCTGGTTCTGACACTTGCTGCCCGCCCATTTTCCGATTCGATTTCCACCACTTCCTGTCCGGTTTCAATCCTGACACCCAGCTCCTTCGCCAGACTGACCATAGCAGCTACTATCTCATACATACCCTTCATCGGATACCAGGTTCCCATGCTCAGGTCTGCGTGGTTCATGAGGCTGTAGAGGGCAGGAGTTTTTTCAGGTGTGGCTCCCAGAAACAACACGGGAAATTCCAGTATCTTTCTGATCCGTTCATTTTTGAAGAGCGTGCGCACATGCTTCGACATGGGCTTGAACATATCTAGTCTGAACAGACTTCCAAGCACACGCAGGTCAGCGAACTCCAGGATACTTTTGCTGGGTCTTTTCACAAAGTCGCCCATGCCAACTTCGTACTTGTAGGCTGCCTCAGCGAGGAAGTGCCTCAGATTGGAAGTGCTTCCGGGCTCCATTCTTTCGAACAGTTCTTCCTGCGCGTGTGTGGACGCAGGCAGCTGCACCACATCGTCTTTACCAAAGAAAACCTGGTAGGAAGGATCCAGGCGTACCAATTCGTAGTAGTCAGATACTTTTTTGCCGAAATGATTGAAAAAGTTCTCGAAAACATCGGGCATCCAGTACCAGGAGGGCCCCATATCAAACACAAATCCGTCAACTTCAAATTGACGTGCCCGGCCTCCGGGGGTGTCATTCTTTTCCAGAACAGTAACATCAAAACCGTCGGCTGCCAGGTGGCAGGCGGCGGAAAGTCCGGCAAAACCGGAACCGATTACGATAACGCGCTTACTCGAAGGATGTTTCATAGAGATCATGAAGATATGTAACCACATCCAATAAAGGCCCCGAAAAAACGTTAATCGTCAACTTCATAGCAATTTGCAAAATGATTACAGTGTTAGAAACATGACTGAAGCAATTTTGTTTAACTTGTCATTATGAAAAACTAAACAAAAGTAGCTTCGGCAAGCAGAGGTTGTTCGCGGCCCTCAAAACTACGATGAAATTCTCAATTTCTCAGTTAATCACAAAAAATGTACTTTCGCGTCTGTTTGACAATGGACATCTATACACGCAAGACATACTGGAAGTGGTACCTGACCCTGGCAGGTGTAGCTATAGTATCACTCTCTTTGTGGTACACCAAGAGCCTGGCCGAGCAACTGGCACTGCGCGAGCGGCAGCAGGTGGAGCAATACCTGGAAGCTCAGCGTATTCTCGGTGACATGTCAACGGATACGAACGCTTTTTTTATTTGTGATGTTGATTTTCCGCTCAAGGTGGTACAGGACAACACTACCGTGCCTATCCTCCTGATCGGTGAAAATGGCAAGATAGACGGCTATGTCAACATTGGTGAAGATGAAAACGGGAATATTTCACCCGACAGGCTGGACGAAGTATATAAAAGTATGGTGGCTGAAAAAGCGGATACCATGATGATCAGTCCGGCAGAGGGAGTGATACAAATCGTGATGTACACGCGCTCAAGGCTTCTTGGTATGCTCGAATGGTACCCTTACATACAGCTGCTCCTGATTACTGCTTTTGTCGGACTGGGTTACTGGGGCTTCAGCGCAGCGCGTCGTGCCGAACAGAATCAGGTTTGGCTGGGTATGGCAAAGGAAACAGCTCACCAGTTGGGCACTCCCATTACAGCCATACTTGGCTGGGTGGAAACCCTGAAAGCTGTCAATGAAGATCGGGCCGATAATCAGGAAATGCTTCACGAGCTCGGCAAGGATGTCAGCCGGCTTGAGCTGGTGGCCGACAGGTTCTCCAAAATCGGGGCCACCCCCGAATTGTCGCCTGTCAATCTGTACGATGAACTGGAATCGTGCCGGGCCTACATGCAGCGCCGCGCTCCCCGCCGGGTTTCATTCCATTTCCCCAATCCCTTTGAGTGCGACCCGCTCGTTGTTTTCCTGAACCCGCCGCTGTTCGACTGGGTCATAGAAAATCTGCTCAGAAATGCCATTGATGCCATGGAAGAGGGTAAGGGAAGTATTACTGCTACTGTGTACAGGGAGGGCAAATGGGCTTGTGTTGATATTGCCGACACGGGCAAGGGTATTCAGTCCGGCAAATTCAAAACAGTGTTCAAACCTGGATACAGCACCAAAACGAGAGGCTGGGGGCTCGGCCTGTCGCTCTCCAAACGCATCATTGCAGAATATCACCGGGGAAAGATTTTTGTCAAAAAATCGGAACCGGGAAAGGGAACCACTTTCACTGTCAAACTCAGAACCGGTAACGGTTGACTCCTTTGAACAATATGACGATACGCTTTAATCTGGTCTTTATTTTCATCCTGCACCTGATGCAGGCGCGTGCACAGGAACTCCAGAAAATTGGCCACCTTGCATACGACCCGGTTTCACTGGCCGGCTGCTGGCATTATGTGGACAGCACAGGCGGCGAATGGGCGCTGGTTGGTACAAGCGCGGGGCTCAGTCTGGTAGATCTGAATGACCCTGCTCAACCCGCAGAACGGTTTGCTGTGCCTGGTATTCAAAATAACTGGAGAGAAGTGAAAACATGGGCCGGTTTTGCCTATGTAGGCTCCGAAGCATACAACAGTGGTATTACCATCGTTGACCTGCGTGAACTTCCCGATACGATTCAGTACCGCACCTGGTATGGAGACTCTACCAATGTAGTCATAAAAAGTCACGCGCTACAGGCTGAGGACGGGTATCTGTATCTTTTCGGCGGTCTTGGGCTTCAGAATGGCGCGTTTATTGCTGATCTCGCTGATCCCTGGAACCCGGTTATTATTGGCGTATATCCAATAGAGTATGTACACGATGGCTTCATAAGGGGAGATACGCTCTGGACCAGCGAGATTTACAAGGGTCGTTTCGGCGTGGTGGATATCACCGACCGCACTGCTCCTGTGCTGCTGAACACGCAGCCCACCCCGGGAGCATTCAATCACAACTCGGGACTGAACGACGCCGGAAATGTACTTTTTACCACGGATGAGGTGGCGAATGCACCCCTCGCTGCTTTTGATGTATCTGACATTGATAATATTACCCTGCTCGATACGTACAAACCAACCCGAAAGCCAACAGGCGAGGTGCATAATGTGCGCGTTATCCGCGATTTTCTTGTAAATCCATCTTACCGTGGACAACTTACCATCGTGGACGCCACGCAACCCGATAATATGGTAGAAATTGGCTGGGACTCATTAGGTACATCCCTGGTTTGGGATGCCGATCCGTACCTGCCATCGGGCATCATCTTCGCTACAGCCAAGAAGGAGGGTCTTTTTATCTATAAAAAACCCGACTACAGACCCGCCTGCCGTATTGAGGGGCAAATCACGGATGCTCAGTCGGGTGCATTGCTTTCCAACGCCAAAGTATTTCTGACCGGTACCTATCACGCTGATACCACAATGTCGGACGGCGTTTATAAAACGGGGGTTGCCATCCCGGGAGTTTACCAATTGCTGGTGACCCGGGAAGGATATCAGTCAGCAACTGTAAATAACGTCAATCTTTTTCCCGGAGTAACAATAAACCGGGATATTCAACTGGAGCCCCTTTCTTCTTCAGCATCCGATAACCGGGAAATGACACGCCCCGTGATTACGCCAGTGCCCTTCCGCGACTACTTGCGCGTGGAAAATATGGATGCCGGATGTACCATGGAGCTCTTTGATATAAACGGGAGAAAAACAGGCCATAGCGACGGAACCTCAATCAATAACCTCGGTGAATACCCGCCGGGCTTGTACCGGCTTGTTATCAGCCGGTCCGGAGTACCCATTTATGAAAAAGCAGTTTTAAAGTCTGAATAGTTTGACAGAGCGGGCCGGTTCCTATCTTTGCGCCTCTATGCGGGTACATACCGATTTATCTTCGTTACCAACCTTCCGGAATGCCGTGGCTACCATCGGTTCCTTCGATGGCGTGCATCTCGGGCATCGGCGAATTCTCGAAGACCTCAAACAACTGGCAGATCAGATAAACGGCGAAACCGTGGTCGTCACCTTTGATCCCCATCCCAGAAGCGTACTGAAACCGGAGGATGGAAGTTTCCGCCTCATCTCAACGACACGGGAAAAAACCGGACAGCTTGACGCCACCGGTATTGACCACCTCATTATTGTACCCTTCAACAAATCATTCGCCCAACTCTCCGCTGAGGAATACATTACGGATTTTCTGATTTCAAAGATTAATCCGAAGTATATTGTTATTGGGCATGATCACCGTTTTGGTGCAAGCAGGGAGGGTAATATTGATCTGCTCAGGAAATATGCGCTGCAACATTCGTTCGAAGTGGTCGAAATTCCGGCTGAACAGATTGATGAAATAACGATCAGCTCCTCAAAAATCAGAAAGGCACTGGATGCGAGCGAGATTGAACTCGCCAATAAATTGCTCGGTCGGCCGTTTTCATTTTCAGGCACGGTTGTTCACGGCGATCATATCGGCCGCACAATCGGCTTTCCTACCGCCAATATCAGACTGGAGGATCCGAACAAACTGATTCTTCCGCACGGAATATACGCTTCGGATGTTTTGCTCCCTGACGGATCAAGAAGAACAGGCGCACTGTATATAGGCAACCGACCCAGCGTGGAAACCGGTGGTGCAAGGGTGATCGAGGTACATATTTCCGGATTTGAAGGTGATTTGTACGGACAGGACCTGGAAGTTGAGGTTCTGGGATTCATCAGACCTGATATGAAGTTCGATTCGCTGGAGGCACTGAAGTTACAGATGGCTTCAGATGTACAGGAAATCGTCCGGAGATTCGGGATGCCTGTTTTCCCTTCTGTAGCGATTGTTATTCTAAACTACAATACAAGCGGACACCTGCGCCTTTTCCTTCCCTCTGTGCTGGCTCATGCGGAGGGCGCGCGCGTGATCGTAGCCGACAACGGCTCCCCGGATGATTCGCTTGAGGTGCTGGCTGGCGAATTTCCGCAGGTGGAAGTAATTGCACTGCCAAAGAATTACGGTTTTGCACGCGGTTACAATGAGGCACTCAAACTGGTGTCGGCCGATTATTACGTCATCCTCAACTCCGATGTGGAAGTCTCCGAAGGCTGGCTTTCTCCCATTATCAGGGCAATGGAAAGTGATCGCAGAATAGGAGTTGCACAGCCAAAAATTTTGCAGTGGGATGAAGAAAAGCAGGTTCGTACCCGACAGTTTGAGCATGCCGGGGCATCTGGAGGCTGGATAGATTCACTCGGTTACCCTTTCTGCAGAGGACGGATTTTTACCCGGAAGGAAGAGGATCAGGGCCAGTACGATGATCCACAGGAGTGTTTCTGGGCTACCGGGGCGGCCTTTTTCATCAGGGCCGAGCTCTATCACCGGTACGGCGGTTTTGATGGTGACTACTTCGCTCACAACGAGGAAATTGACCTGTGCTGGCGGCTCAAAAGGGCCGGATACAGCGTGTGGTGCTTTCCGCAATCAGTTGTCTGGCATCTTGGAGGTGGCACACTGGAGTATGAAAGCCCCAGAAAGGTATTCCTGAACTTCCGGAACAGCCTGTTCTCCATTGTCAAAAACGAACACTGGTTAAAAGTATTGTGGCTGGTGCCTGTGAGGCTGGTTCTCGACGGGGTTGCAGGAGCCAGATATGCGGCTAAAGGGCAGTTCGCGGCAATCCGGGCAGTGGTAAGCGCCCATTTCTCCTTCTATGCACAACTCGGAAATACACTCGTCAAAAGACGGCAGGCAGATGCGATTATCCGACAGAAAATGATCGGAAAAGAAAATACATCCGGAATTTACCACGGTAGTATCGTCGTGGCGCACTATCTGCGCCGCATTATCAAATTCAGCGATCTTTAACTGTATGCAATCATACGAACTTGTTTTTGAGGATGATGATATCCTGGTAGTGAATAAACCGGCAGGACTTCTCACTATTCCCGACCGGACCGGCTCCCAGCCCAGTCTGCACAGCTTACTCGAAAAGAAATACGGCAGGGTATTTATCGTGCATCGCCTCGACCGGGAAACAAGTGGTATTCTCTGCTTCGCCCGTAACGAAGCAGCTCACAGGCACCTGTCTATACAGATGGAACGCCATACATCAGACAAATACTACTTTGCGCTGGTGGACGGAGTGATGCACCATGAAGAGGGTGAAATTGACAAACCCATCGGCGAACACCCGAGAATACCCGGAAAAATGGCGATCGTGACCACAGGCAAACCCTCCCTCACCTTTTACAGGGTTGCCGAAAGGTTCAGGCATTTCACCCTGCTCGAGATACTGATCAAAACCGGACGTACACACCAGATCAGGGTACACATGCAAAGTATAGGTTATCCTCTCGCTGTTGATGCCATTTATGGTCACAGATCAGCTTTTTATCTCTCTGAAATCAAGGGTAGAAAGTATAAATCAGGCAAATTCACGGAAGAGGAGCGCCCCATGATGGAACGGACATCCCTGCACGCTGCGCGCCTGCGCATAGACCATCCTGTTACGGGAGAAAGAATGGAGTTCA
>JBDLWO010000024.1:0-8861 GCA_039804245.1 Bacteroidota bacterium | reverse complement strand
CGGATGAATGTGACCAATAATCCTGCAGAAAAAGCCATGTTCAAGGTGCCAACCCTCCGCAATGTGGCAGTTTCGGCCCCTTATATGCATGATGGTCGCTTTTCAACACTGGAGGAGGTTATTGATCATTACAACACAGGTGTGCGCAATTCGCCTACTGTTGATTTTCTGATGCAATATAACCTGCAACCGGGTGGATTGGGACTAACTGCACAGGACAAAGCCGATCTGACAGCATTCATGAAAACGCTGACGGATACAGAATTTTTATCCAGTCCCGGGTTCAAAAATCCGTTTTGAACAACTCAGTTCATTCCTCCCACGAACTCATCGAACAGATAGCGTGCATCATGCGGGCCGGGACTTGCTTCCGGGTGGTATTGAACGCTGAATGCAGGGTAGTTTTTAAGGCGGATACCTTCAACAGTATTGTCGTTCAGGTTGATGTGCGAGGCTTCCACAATTGAAGGGGAGTCGTAAACAGCCTGTTCGAGTACCCCGAATCCGTGGTTCTGACTGGTGATTTCGCCCAGTCCTGTTTTCAGGTTTTTAACCGGGTGATTGATTCCGCGGTGGCCATGATGCAGCTTGTAGGTCGGGAGACCGACTGCCTGAGCGAGCAGTTGCTGTCCGAGACAGATACCGAAGAGGGGTTTACCTGTTTCGAGCATCTTTTTGACATTTTCGACTGCATAACCCATGGTTGAAGGATCACCGGGGCCATTCGACAGAAAGAAGCCGTGCGGGTTCCATGCAGCCACCTCTGAAAAATCAGTTCGGGCCGGGAACACCTTCAGATAACAGTTACGTGCGTCGAAGCAGCGCAGAATATTCTTTTTTACCCCGTAATCCATCACAGCTACCCTGAAACTGGCCTCCGGGTTGCCGATAAAATACGGCTCACGGGTTGTTACATGGCTGGACAGCTCCAGGCCTGCCATACCGGGCGTGGCAGCGAGGCGTCTTTTCAGCTCCTCCACGTCAGACGTTTCGGAAGAAATGATACAGTTCATGGCTCCGCGCTCGCGTATGTGCTGCACAATTGCGCGAGTGTCCACGTCGGAGATAGCTACCAGATTCTGTGTTTCGAAGTAATCCTGGATACTTCTGTGTGCATTTAGTCTGCTGTACGGCACACTGAAGTTGCGGCACACGAACCCGGCGATTTTGATGCTGTCGCTCTCGTTTTCGTCGTCTTTGATGCCGTAGTTGCCAATGTGAACGTTGGTGGCGACCAGAATCTGGCCAGAGTAGGAGGGATCAGTGAAAATCTCCTGGTAACCGGTCATGCCTGTATTGAAGCAAATTTCACCGGTGGTGGTACCAGCCTTTCCGGCAGCTTTGCCGCGGAAAACCGTACCGTCTTCGAGTAACAATATGGCGTCTGTCATTTGGGTCTCAAAGGTCGGACAAGTTGCGGGGCTGTGCAAGAAATTTGATATAAAACAGCTAATTTTTGGTTTTGTACCTGATTGAGAATACCATCGCCTGTTGGATTTCACAGAATCATGTAAAGAAATACGAAATACTGGCAGAATTTCTTTTTCCCTTCATTTCCACCTTTTCCCGTACTTTAGCGCAGTCAAATCAAGCTAATGAATATGAAAAAAACTGTGTTAACCCTACTTTTTGCCTTTGTCGGGCTTTCGTTCAGCCTTAACGCCCAGACGATCACGCTCAGTTTCCCCAAATTCTCGGGGAAGGAATGGGATCTCATTCTTCTGCAGGGCCTGAACAAGGATACTGTACTCAGGGGAGTAATTCCTGATGACGGAAAGGTGGTACTGAATATTCCAGCCAAACGAAAAAACTACGCCGGTATGGCTCGCTGGATGCTCCGGAACGGCGGCGGTCTCGACTTTGTACTCAACGGTGAAAGCTTCTCGGTAGAGTGCCTCTCCGAAGAGCCCAATGAGTCGAATATTATTTACACCGGTACCGTCGAGAATGTCTTCCTGAACCAGAATTACCGCCAGCAGGAGGAAATCATGTTCAAATATGAGGCTGTTTCCATGGCGCTGAAAGCTTACCCTGAAGGCACGAACCTCTTTTCTCTCTTGTCGAAGGAGAAAAAGAAGTTGACGCAGGATTATGACGATATGTACCGTGAACTGGCTAAAAGTCCGCTATATGCCGCCCGATTCCGTGAAATAGTGAATTTCACCCGGGGAACGGGCAAAAGCCTCGAACTCGATGAAAAAGGCCGCGCTATCGAAGCCGACAACTTCATTCGAAACCAGATGAGCTGGCCTGCACTTTATACCAGCAATCACTGGAGCGGCGTTATTTTCAGCTGGGCCCAAATGCACTCGCTGGTGATCGAATCCGACAGCACACTTGTAGCCAGCACCCGTCAGATTCTCGGAAAACTTGATGACAATCTCATTTACACCGACTTCTGTGAGCAGCTTGCCCGCTATTTTGTCAAATTCGGCAAAGACAGTCTGCTTTTCGAACTCGGTCCTGAAGTACGCGGCAGTGGAAAACTGCTTCGCTACGACGGTCTCCTTGCCCAATTTCAGGGACTGCAAACGGGTGAGCGGGTGCCCGATCTGGTTCTGCCCGACGGAAGTGAAATGTCGCTGACCTCCAACAAAAGGTCAACCCGCCTGCTTATGTTCTATCAGAGCGATTGTGGACATTGCGAAGATGAACTGGAAAAGATAAAAGCCAATTACAGTACCCTGCAAAATGCTGGTATTCAGGTTATTACTGTCAGTGGAGATACCGATAAAAAGGTGTTTCAGGACAAGGCAGACTCATTCCCCTGGGCCGTCAAGTTGTTCGATGGCAAAGGTTTTGGTGGCCCGAACTTCCGCAACTTTGGTATTGCCGGGACCCCCACGCTGCTTGCCGTGGATGAGAAAGGCAAATTGCTGCGCAGGTCTGCACAATTCACCGATATGCTCGTTTGGCTCGACAGCAGGAAATAAAATTGGTCGGTCAGACTCTTCATTCCGCCGTAGCTGCCTGGAATAACCCGGACTTCATTGCCTCCGACCCGATTTCTGTCCCGCATCGCTTTTCAAAGTTGCAGGACCGGGAAATCATGGGTTTTTGGGCAGCTACGCTGGCCTGGGGACAGCGCAAAACTATTATCAACAGCGCCCTCCGGCTCGCTGAACTGATGGATGATGCCCCCCACGATTTTATTCTCCATCATGAGGAACAGGACCGGGCCCGGTTTGCAGAGTTCAAACACCGCACATTTCAATATACCGATACGATCTGGTTTTTACACTGGCTGCAGGACTATTACAGAAGAGAAGAATCGCTCGAAACTGCTTTCTCAAGGCATCTTTTACCCGGTGATATTACCACTGAACGGGCACTCGCCGGTTTTCATGACAGTTTTTTCGATCACCCGTACGCGCCTGAGCGCACCCGAAAGCACGTGGCAACACCGGTGAGGGGTTCCACCTGCAAACGACTGAATATGTTTCTCCGCTGGATGGTTCGCAAAGATGACAAAGGCGTGGATTTTGGTGTATGGAATCGCATTCGTCCGGCGCAACTGCTTATACCACTCGATGTGCATGTGGATCGGGTAGCCCGCCATCTTGGCCTGCTGCATCGCCCGCAAACCGACTGGCAGGCAGTACTCGAGCTTACCGATAATCTTCGTCAATTTGATCCTGAAGACCCTGTCAGGTTCGATTTCGCGTTGTTCGGGATGGGAGTTGCGTCCTTCAAAATGCCGGAGGATCTGTCTGGGTAGCCAGCATGTCGTCCAGTGTCTCTCTTCGTCTGACAAGAACAGCTTTCCCGTTCTGTATCATCACTTCTGCCGGACGGGGCCTTGAGTTGTAATTGGAAGCCATCATCCAGCCATAAGCGCCCGCATTGTAAAACGCGATAATGTCGCCCTCAACGACTTCGGCAATGCGGCGATCAACAGCAAAGGTGTCGGTTTCACAGATGTTGCCTACCACATTATATATGCGAGGTTTGAAGGTGGGCTCTGTTACATTTACAATTTTGTGGTATGATCCGTAAAACATGGGCCGTATGAGGTGATTCAGCCCGGTGTCCACACCCACGAATGCCGTGGAGGTGGTTTGTTTCACGAGGGTACATTTCGTGAAAAGATATCCCGCACTGCTGACCAGAAACTTGCCGGGCTCCACCATAAGGGTTAGTTCGCGTCCGTAAGACTCGCAGAATCTGGCAAATCTTTCGCTGAGCTTCTCTCCCAGCTCCTCAATATCTGTTTCAATGTCATCGGGCTTGTAGGGCACCTTGAACCCGCTGCCAAGATCAATGTACTCCAGATCAGGGAAGCGGGCTGCCGCATCGAACAGTATTTCAGCCCCGCGCATGAATATGTCCACATCGAGGATATCAGAGCCTGTATGCATGTGCAGACCGTTCACTTTCAATCCCTGGCTTTCAACGATCCGGAGCACGTGGGGAAGTTGATGAATACTGATGCCAAATTTGGAGTCTATATGTCCCACGCTGATTTTTTCATTTCCGCCGGCCATCAGGTGCGGGTTGATGCGGAGGCAAAGCGGGTAGTCGCGGTGATGCAATCCCCAGTTTTCCAGCATGGGAATGGCATCAACATTGATTTTTACGCCAAGTTTTACAGCTTCCTCAAACTCGTCGGCGCCGGCGAAATTGGGAGTATAAAGAATATCCTCAGGTTTAAATCCTGCTTTCAGGCCCATTTTCACTTCAAAAACAGACACACAATCGAGTCCGGCACCCAGCGACCTGAACAGGCGAAGTACGGAGATATTGGTGAGCGCTTTGCACGCGTAGTGTGCGCGAAAGGCAGGCCACGTGAATGCACTGGTCATTCGTTTGTACTGCGACTCCATGACGGAAGCGTCATAAACATAGAGTGGTGTGCCGTACTCTTTGCACAGTTCGAGCGGATCAATGCCACCCTGAAACTGGTATTTGTTGTTGACAAGTTCCAAGTGAAACAGGTTTTTTTCAGAATAAACGGCAAAAATACTGACATTGTCACGCCGAAACTGAAAAAAGTTGCATCTTTCATTCATAAATCACGCATTTATGTCTGCAGATGAAATCATGGATGGCCTCCGCAAGCAGGACAGAACGGCGCAGCGAAAATTGTACGAGCTGTATTCGCCGCTGATGTTCAGCGTCTGCAGGCGTTATCTGTGGTCGAGAGAAGATGCTGAAGAGGCCCTTGTCAGTGGCTTTTTCAAGGTTTTTTCACAAATTGATCTTTTCAGCGGTACTGGCAGTTTTGAAGGATGGGTCAGACGCATTATGGTCAATGAGAGCCTGATGTTGCTCAGAAAGCGACAACCGCTTCATTTTCCGGGTGATGAGGTCGAATTTCACGATCACCCGGACTCCTTCAGTATCGAATCCGAAATATCTGCACGGGAGATACTGGAAATACTGGATGAACTCCCGCCCGGTTACCGAACCATATTCAATCTGTATGTACTCGAGGGATTGAAGCATCATGAAATTGCTGAATTGCTGGGTATCAGTATCAATACCAGCAAGAGTCAGCTTGTACTGGCAAAGGAAAAACTCCGTAAAATACTGAAAACCAGAGGCTATGTCTGACTTGTTTGATTTTTTCAGGGAAAATGAGGCCGGATTACACGAACGCCCTTCAGAGGAAGTCTGGAAACAGCTGGAACAGCGGCTCGACAAGTCGAGGCGTGCCCGACGACGGGGAATTCACTTCCTTCAGCCGGCAGTAATAGCAGTAATTATAATGATATTATTGCTTGCCGCAGTTTTGGTGTGGCACTATTCGGCAAAGTAACGCCGATATGCTTACCTTTCGCCCTCGCAAATTAATGATCGTCGCTCAAAATGGCAAAATCCGGCAAACCCGCTCCCAAAAACAACCCTGCTCCTCGAAAGGAGAATCACGCTTCTGCTCCTGTAAACTGGCTTCTGCGACCGGAACCGGAACAAAATCCGCTTTTCCGGAAAATTTTTGCCGGACTGGCTGTGATTGGTCTGGTGGTGCTGGTCGGACTTTCGCTTGGTTCTGGTATCAATGCCGACGACAAGTTTCAGGTAGACTATTCCCAGAAGTTGGTCAATTATTACGCCTCTTTTGGTTCCGATACCACGGCGCTGAATGTACCTGAGGGCAATATGCACCTGTATGGTGGATTTTTCGAAATTGTTACGGGGTTTGCCAACAAGGCACTCGGATTCGATTCCAAAGAGCTGGCCTACCACCAGGTGCGCCATGTGTCGAGCGCAGTTATGGGGTGGGTAGCCATGCTATGTGTCGGCCTCTTCGCCGGCCTCATTGCCGGATGGAGAGCCGCCATAATCGCGTTTCTGATGATGCTGATATCTCCAAGGTTTGTCGGCGACTCGCTGATGAACCCCAAAGATATCCCGTTTGCTGCCGGTTATATAATGGCTGTTTACAACATGGCAGCAGTGCTGAATCGCATCGAGTCTCCGGGCAGGTGGAACCTGGCAGGTCTGGCGGTTGGACTGGGAATTGCACTGGGTATCCGGGCGGGAGGTCTGCTTTCCTTTGCCATCTTTGCCATGTTCGCAGGGCTTCATTTTTTGATGAAAAACGGCGGATTCAGGGCCTTTTCTGACTCTGCAGTGTTGAAAAAATACGCTGTAACAACAGTGGGCGTCGCCGCCGCCGGATATATTTTTGCGCTGCTGTTCTGGCCCTATGCATTGCAGGCACCCCTGAAAAATCCATTTGTCGCGCTGTCCAAATTTGCTGATCTGGAGGTGCATATACGTGTACTGTATGAAGGTGAGAATGTCATGTCGGACAAAACACCGTGGCATTACCCGCTTAAATGGATGCTGAATACCATTCCGCTGGTTGTACTTGCCGGCTTCGCAGGGAGTGTTGTGTTGTTGCCACGCCTGATGAAGCGCTATAATCCGTTGTGGGTATTTGCCGCCCTTTTCGCCTCGGTTTTCCCGGTATTCTATATCATTTACAAGGACTCCGTCATTCACGACGGGTGGCGTCACCTCATATTTTCTTATCCGGCGCTTTGTGTGGCATCTGCTCTTTTCTGGAATGAGTTGATCGTTCTTACCCCTGCCAAACCGGGACTGAGACTCATTGTTCCGGTTGTACTGCTGGCAGGCTCCGTCGGACCTGCTTCTTTCATTGCCATGAATCCGAAGATGCCTTATGTCTATTTCAATGAGCTCACAGGCGGTACCAAAGGGGCCTTCGGCAAGTTCGAAACGGATTACTGGGGTGTAAGCATACGTCAGGGCCTTGAATGGATGGAACAGCAGGGTATCCTGCGGCCTGACATGCCCGAAACAGTGGTAATCGCCACCAACATGTTTTATTCCGCCAAACAATTGACGGCCAAATATGGCGACAAGGTCAAGATCAAGTATTTGAAATGGGAGCGTCGTTGCGACGATGCCTGGGATTATGCCCTTTACCCGACTCGCTTCATTGATGGAACCACACTGCAAAAGGGTATGTGGCCACCCGACAACACGGTACACACTGTCATGGCCGGAGGTGCACCCATTCTCGCAGTCATCAAGGACAATGGAAAGAATTGTGCGCTCGGACTGGCGGCCATGAAGATCAACGACCTGCAGGGCGCGGTTGACCGCCTGACGAAAGAAGTGGCCAATGTTCCTGATAATGAACTGGCATGGGCCAACCTTGGACAAGCTTATCTGAATGCCAATATGCTGGAAGAGGCTAAAGCTGCCGCAGAAAAAGCCATCGAAATTGCACCTGACGACACACAGGCCAATAACCTGATCGGCCTTTACTGGATGAACATGAACGATGCTGCCAAAGCGAAAGCCCAGTTTGAATCGGCTATCAAAAAAGAACCTTCCAACGTGACAGCTTATTACTTCCTCGGCGATATCTATCGTCGGACGGGTGAGCAGCAAAAGGCACTGAATTATCTGATGAAGGCGATTCAGATTGCTCCCAACTTCAAACCGGCCTATGAGATGTCTGCACAGATTTATGAAGCCGCCGGTGAGCCGGACAAGGCCCAGCAATTCAGAAATGCCGTCAAATAAGTGGAAAAATGAATTTCAAACAACTTTTTCCTACTTTCAGGAACCGATACCAGTTTGTCACGTCGCGTATGAAAAAATACGCAGCATCAAATATTTTTGAAAGGGCACTCAATCTCGGTACAGGCGAGGGCGATTACGACCGAATGATTGCCGCTTACTGCCAGGAGCTCACCGGATGTGATGTAAATGAAGAGGATCTGGTACACGCCCGCGCACTGAACGCAGGTGTGATGAACCTGAAATATGAAGTGAACAACGCCCTTTCACTTTCATACCCCGAACAGACTTTTGATCTGATTGTCAGCTGTGAAGTCATAGAACATGTCGGTCAACCAGAAAAAATGGTGCAGGAAATGTTCCGGGTACTGAAGCCGGGCGGTGTGGTAATCATGACCTTCCCCAGTCGTGAATTTCCCGTTACCTATGACCCGGTCAACAGGATATGGCAACTCACAAGAGGCGATGGAAGCCGGGAATACGCTGTCAGTCAGGGCGCCTACGCTTTCGGACATGATTACCTGATAGGAGCAGCCGATTTTAAAAAATGGGCTGCCAGTGCCGGATTCGAGTTAGTCGAGTTCAGGGGACTCAGTCACCACCTCGTTGGACTCCTGGAAGTTTACTGGACGGGTATCGTACAGCGAATATTCAAAAAAAATGCCGGAAATGTAACCACTGATACCGGAGGATCTCTCAAAGTAAGGCCAGCTTCAACCAAAGAACCGTGGCTCTCGATCGTTACAGATCTTTTACTTGCACTGGATTCATTGTTGTTTGGCTGGAGCAGTCGCAGTATTGGAAAAGGTGTTGTACTGAAAAAAACGTCTTGACATGCATACCAAAGCTATTTTATCTGAAAT
>JBDLWO010000023.1:0-10889 GCA_039804245.1 Bacteroidota bacterium | reverse complement strand
TAAGAGACACGATGGAGAGTTTGATCCTGGCTCAGGATGAACGCTAGCGGCAGGCCTAATACATGCAAGTCAAGGGGCTCGCAAGAGCACCGGCGGACGGGTGCGTAACGCGTACACAACGTACCTCAAAGCGGGGGATAGCATTGGGAAACTGGTGGTAAAACCGCATGGTGTTGAATTTTGGCATCAGGATTCAACTAAAGGTTACACTTTGAGATCGGTGTGCGTCTGATTAGCTAGTTGGTAGGGTAACGGCCTACCAAGGCGACGATCAGTAGGGGGTGTGAGAGCATGGCCCCCCACATGGGTACTGAGACACGGACCCAACTCCTACGGGAGGCAGCAGTAAGGAATATTGGACAATGGGCGGAAGCCTGATCCAGCCATGCCGCGTGAAGGATGAAGGCGCTCTGCGTTGTAAACTTCTTTTGGACGGGAACAATAACTTCGATGCGTCGGAGCTTGAGGGTACCGTCAGAATAAGCACCGGCTAACTCCGTGCCAGCAGCCGCGGTAATACGGAGGGTGCAAGCGTTATCCGGAATCACTGGGTTTAAAGGGTGCGTAGGCGGTCTGATAAGTCAGTCGTGAAATCGCTGGGCTTAACCTTTGCAACTGCGATTGATACTGTTAGACTTGAATGAGATTGAGGCAGGCGGAATGTGGCATGTAGCGGTGAAATGCTTAGATATGCCATAGAACACCAATTGCGAAGGCAGCCTGCTGGGCCTTTATTGACGCTGAGGCACGAAAGCGTGGGGAGCAAACAGGATTAGATACCCTGGTAGTCCACGCCCTAAACGATGTTTACTTGCTGTTCCTGGGCGACTGGGAGCGGCGTAGCGAAAGCGATAAGTAAACCACCTGGGGAGTACGCCGGCAACGGTGAAACTCAAAGGAATTGACGGGGGTCCGCACAAGCGGTGGAGCATGTGGTTTAATTCGATGATACGCGAGGAACCTTACCTGGGCTAGAATGTAACAGGAATTGATCTGAAAGGTGAAAAGCGCTTCGGCGTCTGTTACAAGGTGCTGCATGGCTGTCGTCAGCTCGTGTCGTGAGATGTTGGGTTAAGTCCCGCAACGAGCGCAACCCTCGTGTCCAATTGCCAGCAAGTAAAGTTGGGGACTTTGGACAGACTGCCGCCGTAAGGTGTGAGGAAGGTGAGGACGACGTCAAGTCATCATGGCCTTTATGCCCAGGGCTACACACGTGCTACAATGGTAGAGACAGAGGGCAGCAACCGTGCGAGCGGTAGCGAATCTCTCAAACTCTATCTCAGTTCGGATTGGAGTCTGCAACCCGACTCCATGAAGGTGGAATCGCTAGTAATCGCGCATCAGCCATGGCGCGGTGAATACGTTCCCGGACCTTGTACACACCGCCCGTCAAGCCATGGGAGCTTGGGGCGCCTGAAGACGGTGACTTTACGGGGAGCTGTCTAAGGTGAAACAGGTGACTGGGGCTAAGTCGTAACAAGGTAGCCGTACCGGAAGGTGCGGCTGGAATACCTCCTTTTAAGAGTACACAGGTCTCTCCGAAATCGTATTTGTTTCTCGCTCCTGTCTTTGTTGAAGGGCTATAGCTCAGTTGGTTAGAGCGCTACACTGATAATGTAGAGGTCACCAGTTCAACTCTGGTTAGCCCTACTATCCCACAAAGGAATTTTCTGTGTAGCTTTTGTTGCATGCCGTATTTATTTATACATTTGCAGCACCTACTGAACTTCCTTACAAAAAACTACCCTTTACGGGGGATTAGCTCAGCTGGCTAGAGCACTAGCTTTGCAAGCTAGGGGTCCTGGGTTCGAATCCCTGATCCTCCACTGCAACTAAAAAGCCGTTCCATTTGGAACGGCTTTTTTTTATTTCCCGAAAAATTTTCAGTAATCAAACCGGTTTGATGTAAACTCCCTTACCATGAGAGCCCGGAATTTTTCAGTTAAAAAACTGAAAGTCAATATTTTATAGCCGAAACTCACTCTCTCACACCCACACCCTTAACTCCTTCCTCGCCCAATTCCACGTACTACGCTCAGTTTGGCGATATCCGCGCGGCCTGTATCACGGCGCTGTACACGGGCAAAATAAATACCTTCAGGAAGTGACGTTACATCCATCAGATAAAAATTGGATCCTGGCTGGATAACTTCTGTCCGGCTGGAAATGAGTGTGCCTCCCAGGCTGTGCAGAGAAACAATAGCCTGATATGGCTGCCCGGTACGGTTTTCAACTGAAATTTCAGTTACACCAGAAGCTGGATTCGGAAAAACAGCTACCGGCTTGAATCCATCAGTAATTACAGGAGCACCACCCCACTGACAGGCCGAATCTACCCGGTACTCCCTGTCAATCAGCTTCATCTTGTCATATCCGTCAAACATAGCTTCCTCCATCACATACGGATTGGCGCCCAGCCAGTCCTGCAGTAACGTGGCAAATACCTGGCGATAATCAAACTGCATGTCTTTTAACTGGTTGTCGGTAGTCAGGTTGTCGAGATTCGGATTGGAACCACTCACACCCGCTTTTACGTTTTTACCGAATACCATCATCGGTGCCAGTGTGCCGTGATCTGTACCAAATGAACCATTTTCTTTGGCACAACGGCCAAACTCGGAAAAAGTACAGGCAACCACCTGGTCTCCAAGACCCATCAGCTGCAAATCATCGAAAAAGGTTTTTACAGCGTCAGACAGCGTTTGCATGAGCACGGCATGCGTACCCAGACTGGTATCTCCCGAATCCACCTGCGCGCTGTGCGTGTCAAAACCACCCAACTGACAGAGATATATCTTCGTTTTGCACCCCCCGCGTATCATGCGCGCGATCGTCTTCAGCTGAGCAGCAAAAGAATTGTTCGGATAGGTCGTAATAGCATTGCTTCCAGCATTGAAAACCTGGGAAATACGCTGCGCATACAGATTTATACTGCGCTCTACACCCATAATATAAGCCAGTTCATCGCCGTGCTCTGTATCAGGTATATTGGTGATGGGAGCCCCGCCAATTGTCTGAATCAGCGAAAAGAACCCGGCAGGATCCTGTCCACTCAGATTAATCGAATTCTGGTGCTCTGATTCAGTGTGAAAACCCAGAGAAGTATTCGGATCACCCACCTGAATACCCAGCGGATCGGGCATGGAGGCCGTAGGTTCTCCTGCTACATCCGGATAAAAAGCCTGCAGGGCGCGACCCATCCAGCCAGATGCCGTATTGGAGCCAACACCGGAGTCTGCACCGGCAAGCCAGATATCAGTTCCCTTGAAGTGCGACTGATTCATGCTCTGGTAACCGACAGCCTGAATCACATTTACCATACCGTTGTCGTACAAGGCCTTCACCGCAGTCATACCCGGATGCAATCCCGCCACACTGTCGTTAGATAACCCGCTGTCAATGTTGATAAATGAACTCTGATCAATACGGGTAGTAGGCCTGAGCTGAGCGTAGCGATCGTATTGCGCTGCCGGAATAATCATATTCAGACCATCATTGCCCCCCTTGAGCTGAATAAGCACCAGTACCCTGTCTTCCACACCCCCGCAGTCAGATAGAATTCGTGCCATTTTACTGTTGGCAAACGGGCGTACGGAAAAACCGTTGAGGGCAAAAGGCGTTACGCCGGCCGCCGGTAAAAACCTGAGGAAATTTCTCCTTTTCATGCGCTTGACAGATTTCGGTGTGAAGTACTGGACTTTCAGGGGGTGAATATAGGTTAGATTAAAAAAATAAAGAAGGTTTAATCATTATAAATCAAACATCCGTTTTTGTCGTTAATATTCATGTTGCTCTTCATTCAGTCCAATTTCATACTTTCGCCCTGAAAATAAGATTCAAACATGAAAAAACTGCTCTCTTTATCCCTGTTGCTCTGCTTTCTTTCTGTATCATTTGCACAGAAAAGCGACGACTACGAGTTCAAAGAATACAAGCGCCATGCCGCTACACCCGTAAAAAGTCAGGATCAAACCGGTACCTGCTGGGCCTTCAGCACCGCTTCTTTCCTCGAAAGCGAAGCTCTGCGCCTCGGAAAAGGCGATGTGGATCTGAGCGAGATGTTCGTTGTACGCCATATTTATCGCCAGAAATGCGAAAATTATGTCCGCCGGCAAGGTACTGCCCAACTCAGTGAGGGCGGACTGGCGCACGACTACCTGAATGCCGTGAAAGAATACGGCATAGTACCGGAGAGTATTTATCCGGGCCGACAGGATCCCAAAAAGCCCTTCAACCACGGTCCGCTCGAAAAAGCCCTCCGTGAGAAATGCCAGTCGCTTGTGGATGACGCCCGCAACAGAAAAATGGGTTCAGACTGGATGGCGCCCATAGATTCCATACTGGATGCGTACCTGGGCGCCGCGCCGCGCAAGTTTACCTACAATAATGCTGTATTCAGCCCACAGTCCTTCCGCGATTTTCTGGGTATCAACCCGGACAATTACGTCTCTGTCACCTCTTTCACCCACCACCCCTTCTGGACTTCCTTCACGCTTGAGGTTCCCGACAACTGGTCAAACGGCGATTTTTACAATCTCCCCCTCGACGAGTTCATGCGCTGCGCCACGTACGCTATTGAAAAAGGCTACACCATGGCCTGGGATGCCGACGTGAGCAATGCCGGTTTCGCCGCCAAAAATGGTATCGCCATCGTACCGAAAGCCGATCTCACGGCCATGAAAGCTTCCGAACGCGAAAAATCATTTAAAAAATTCCAGCCGGAAATAGCCGTAAATCAGGAGTACCGCCAGCAACTGTTCGACCAGCAGGAAACCACCGACGACCACCTGATGCACATAGTGGGCGTGCTGGACGAGAAAAACTCCGGCCTTTTCTATGTCACCAAAAACTCGTGGGGTGAAATCTCGGAAAATAAAGGTTACGTATATGTATCTGATGCCTATCTTCGCCTCAACTCCATCTCATTCACACTCCCCAGGGAAGCAATTCCACAAGATCTCCGCCGCCGACTCGGACTGGAAGCGGGCGAAGTCAACATAGAGCGCACACCAGACATGAATATTCAACCGGCACCTCCGCAAGCACCGGCAACTCCCACCAAAACCGCTACATACGGGCGCTCCAAACCGGCGCCTACCACTATTCAGACACGCCCGACCAAAACATCCGGTAACAAAAAAGACTAATGGCCTTTTCCTGAAATTCTGATTTCATCATGAAAAATACACCACTCACCGAGAAACACACCGCCCTCGGCGCCAAAATGGCCGAATTCGCCGGCTATAACATGCCCATCTCTTACTCCACTATCACAGAAGAACACCACGCCGTCCGACAGGCAGTAGGTGTGTTCGACGTGAGTCACATGGGAGAATTCATCGTGCGCGGAAAACAGGCGACTGCCTTTCTGCAGGCAGCCACCTCAAATGACGTAAGCAAACTGAAGCCCGGAGAAATACAGTACTCCTGTATGCCCAATAAAAAGGGCGGTATTGTGGACGACCTCCTCGTTTACCGCCTCGACGACGAACCGGAAATGACTGTAGCCGGAGAAGAATCCTATATGCTGGTGGTCAATGCCAGCAACGAAATCAAGGACTGGCGCTGGCTCAGGCGGATTTCCCTCAGATTCGATGTCAAAATGCAGAATATCTCCTCCAAAACCGGCCTGATCGCTGTTCAGGGACCCAAAGCTGTGGAGGCACTGAAAAAACTGACCGATATTGACCTGGGTTCCATCAAATACTACAACTTCCGCCGGGGCAAGTTCGCCGGGTGCAAAAACGTAATCGTATCAGCTACCGGCTACACAGGCTCAGGAGGTTTTGAGATTTACGCCAAAAATCGCGATATCGCCAAAATATGGGATAAAGTGTTCAAAGCAGGTGAGAAATTCGGTATCAAACCAGCCGGACTGGGCGCCCGCGACACACTCCGCCTTGAAATGGGATACTGCCTTTATGGTAATGACATTAACGACAAAACCAGCCCGCTCGAAGCCGGCCTCGGCTGGATTACCAAACTGAATAAAGAGGCCGATTTCCCATCCAAAGAGAAATTTGTCAAGCAAAAAGCCAATGGTGTAAAACGAAAACTGGTGGCATTCACGCTCGACAACGAGCGCCGCGTACCGCGACACGATTACGTCATAGAAAGTCGCCGCGGAGTCGTCATTGGCGTGGTTACCTCAGGAACCCACTCCCCCACCCTCGACAAGCCGATTGGTATGGGCTATGTAAAGGCAAAATACGCCGAGCCCGGCACCAAAATCATGATCGTGGCCGGAAGTAAAAAGCTGGAAGCCGTGGTGTGCAGACTGCCTTTTGTGTCGGGGAAGGTGTGAAAATGAGTCCCTGAAACGTTTCCAATCAACTTGTGTAAAGAGACCAGAAATGGTCTTTTCAAATAAATGAACGGACCCATCGCGTTAGTGTGATCGGGTCCGATTTTTTTGTTAACAGGTGTTTGCTCACGCCCACACTGTATTATCCCTTTTTTTTGCTCTCCAGGTTATGCTTCATCGTAACCCTGCCCGCCTCAATGAGCGCATCCAGCATAAGTCTGTCAGGTTGCTTTTGTTCCGGCGAAAACCAAAGGGTGGTTTCCATCTTGTTGGCAAGCTCAACTGATTGCCCGGAATCTGAAGACTTGCCCAATAAATCATAAATATAATTTGTGATCACGCGTTCTCTCCAGTAGCTGTCTCCAAAGAGCGATTTATAGTTCATGTCTCTGATCCGGCTCAGAAAAACATCTCCCAGCCGTCCGATGGACGACAAACGGGAGGCCAGCTCACGAACAACATACTTCAATGGTACCTTTTGAAGAGCCCCGAAATCCTTCAGAAAATCGGGAGACTCCTCCGATACAATACCCTTTATGGCAGTAATAAACTGGCGCGCTAACACATAACCCGCTGCCAGCCACAAAAGGCAAACAGTCAAAACCATTGCCGCAGGCACAATAATCCATTTGGATTCGAAAAGAGACAGCACAACTGCCGACAAGACCGCCAGTACACATGATATCATCTGATAATGACGCAACGACCAATGAAGCAAAAACGGGGTTTTTACAGGGACTTCGGCTTCGGGCACCTCTGTTTCCTTTCGACTTGCATCAGATATGATAAAAGTGCCAATGTACGGATTAGCGCCCTCGTTGCTCATTCGTCTTTCAAACAGTTTTACCGACTCAATACCCTGATTATCCAGAATACCCCCATCCATCAGGCGGACGGGGTGTCTGTTTGTCCAAAGTTTGCTGAGGGGACTGTCCTCGCTACGCGCGAAATCGCCGGGCATAATCATGGGCTCAAAACCACCCGGGAAACAACTGGATGCCGCTACAATATCCGCCAGACGAATCTCGCGCGCAGCTTCCTGCGTTACCTTGGACTTGCTGTGCCCGATAAGTGCCTTGCCGGAATTGACCGCAAACCGGAATAACGCACTGTGATCCACATCGGTAGCATTGAAAGCAAACTCCGGCAGTAAAGCCCGCGCATCGAACAAATCGCCGAGTGTGGCTCCGTTGAAAAGCATCTCATCATACACCAATGCAAATGCATTAATCAGATTTCTCTGTTTCATCGGATACGCTTTCCATGCGTCCGGATTATTCAGTTTGCCAAACGCCCTGTTCAGCAACTCATCTCTGTGCAGGAAATCCTTTACTGCCTCGTAAAACTCCTGAAATGATCTGCCCCGCGCAAGCGTGTGCGCATACACGACAGCCGTGATAGTTCCCCCTGAAATGGACGACAGTATAACCAGTCGGTCCAGGACAGATGCTCCGTCCCGGATTTCATCGTTCAGGTATTTCATACAGCCCAGATGAAAGGCTGCAGCCCGGTATCCACCACCGGAAAGGGAAAGGGCAATGTTGCTGATTTGGTCAGGCATATTCAACTGATAACGCATACAAAGGTAATAACTATATGTTTTACAACCGTTTTACATAGTTTTACAATACGTTGAACTGTAATGACGGCTGTAAACCACACCTTTGTACCATTATTTCAACCAAAACAAACACTCCATGCATACACGCCTGTTTTTTCTCATGATTCTTTTGGGATTGGGAACCGCCTGCCAGTACGAATCTGCCGCCGAATCGTCAAGAATACAGAATGACAGCACGGTGGCCAAATCCGGCATTATTTACCATTCCTCCGACGGCGGAAACACCTGGGAAGATATCAGCGGGGATCTGTCGGACAGCCTCAATCCCAACAGTCTGAATGCCCTGAACGGAACAATCTGGCTGGGGGCAGCCGATGGCTTGTACCAGGGTATCAAATACATCTCTGAAGTAGTATGGACCAAAATGCCCATGGATGTACGGGAGGTAGTGGGTGTTTATGACGGAGCAAATGGGAAATACCTGGTGTCGCACTGGCATGGAGTATATCAGGAATTGCCCGGCGCCGATCTTTGGGCGCCCCTGCATCAGAAATTGCCCGATCAGCTGGTCAATGCACTCGTTGAAACACCCAACGGAACCATATTACTGGGCTGTGAGAGCGGAATATACCGGTCTGAAGATCATGGCAACAACTGGAAACAGGTGTGCAAGGGAACGCAGTTGCGGAATTTTACCATCAGTGACGGAGTCATTGTTGCCGGCAGCATTGCCGGTATATTCCGATCGGCCGATGATGGAAAATCGTGGGAGCGAACGCTCTATGGAGATCTGGAAGCAAGGCAGATACGTGTCACTGCCAGCGGCCTGCTGGGTTTGCTCGAACAGGACCCCGCCGTAAAGGGCGTCCGGAATGCCGGACTGTACCTGTCGGCAGACAACGGACTGACGTGGCTGCCCTTCGGTACACCACCCCCCGGAGCTATCTATGATATGGATATCATGGGCAATTATATTTATGTAGTTGCTTCAACCGGTATGTTCCGATCCGATGACATGGGCGCGCACTGGAAGCCCGTAAACCCGGTCACAACAAAAAGTGACATATTCACCAACCTGATTTCAACAGGCAGTGATTTATATTTGCTCGTGAGCAATAACGGAGGGTGTTAATTCGTACTTTTCGGGCATGAACTTAACCCGAATCAGGCCATTTATCCACTGGCTACTGGCTGTTGCAGCCATTTGTCCGGCCTTTTTGTACTTCTCGGGAAGTCAGCCGGATGCGGATCAGATCAACCTGGCTCTCAGAAAAGCCGCCGACCGCATGCTGCGTGCCAGTGGCGATTCCACCTCCCGTATTCCTGCTTTTGAGCGGCTGCAGGGCAATGTGTGGACAGTGCGGATTGAGTCAGGCTTCTCATACAAGGACTGGCCCTCTGCGCTGCAGTCATCGCTCGACCAGCATGGCATACGCAACAGCTACAGGGTATCTGTCAGGCGCTGTCTCGACAATTTTATTGATCTGGGCTATCAGCAGGCAGATCTGGCGGACAGTCTGCCGGTTCCGTGCAGCGGCAGGGAGTATCCGGACGGCTGTCACTATCTGGAAGTTGCATTTCAGGAGAATAACACTTTTCCGGGGGCATGCGCCCTCATTTTGATTCTGCTGGCACTCCTCGCCGCGCTGACTCCTGTACGCGTACGCGCGAGCGACACACGCTGGATGCAACTGGGCAATTCCCGGCTCGATTATGCAGGACAAATACTGATGTGTGGCGGCAAAAGTCAGTCGCTGACATTCCGGGAGGCCAAGTTGCTGCAGCTCTTTGCCGAAAATCCGGATCAGTTGATGGAACGCGAGTTCATTATCAACCGGATCTGGGCCGATGAAGGTGTGCTCGTTGGGCGGAGCCTGGATGTGTTTGTTTCAAGACTCCGGAAAAAACTGGCAGATGATCCTACGGTAGCTATAGTAGCCGTACACGGAATCGGGTACAAACTCGAGGTGCGAGACTGATTACTTGCTGCCGCGCACCAGCTTTTTCAGCAGTACTATCTGTCCGAGGTGGTAGTAGCAGTGTTCTATCATGCCCTCCATATTGCGGTAGTAGTTGCCGTATTTTTCATCTGTGAAAACATTCCAGAGTTCGCTGTCGGGCAGCTGTTCCACTTTTTGTGCAAATTGTTCCGCATCTTTCCACATACGACTCCTGAGTACGTCCCAGTCAGCTGCTGTATTCATCGGCGGCATATCGAAACTGAATTTGTCCCGGATATCAAGAGATCCTCCTTCCAGTACATTGAGTACCCCGGCCACATAGTAGTGAATATGGAATGCCAGCAGAGCGATCGTGTTGAGATTGGCAATTTCAGTCGTGGCCTCCTCCAGCGTTACATCTTCCAGCTGGGTTTTGAAATTGGTTGAAATCCAGGAGCCGTTCAGGAGGACTTCCCTGAACCGGGCGGCAATCTGAATAGTATGCATGAAGTCAAAAAAGTTTGCAGGTTATGGTCAATCTGAAACTGCGCGGATTGCCGGGCCACAGGTTGCTTGGGCCGTAGGCGCCGTGCCAATATCGGGTGTTTGTCAGATTATACAAATTCAGTGCCACTCGGAAGCGTGCGTGCTCCCGGGCAATAACCGCATCCAGCGTGGTAAAGGCAGGCACTTCAAATCCGGGTGTATAGGTACTGCGCTTGCCTAGATGTGTTGCCCCCAGTCCGGCACGAAACTTCTTCAGTGGCCCCGAACCGGGTGTATAGTGCGTCCAGGCATTGATACTGGTATTGGGTGCCCCCGGAAACCAGCCGGCCGGATTGCCATCGTACCCGTAATCACCCGGCGTACGCGCCTCGTTGTAGGCATAATTGACAACGGCATCCAGGCCTGGCAACAGGCGCCCCTGTACAGAAACCTCGACACCTCTGCTGTATACTTCATCTATCTGAATAATACCAAAGCCGTTGGGGTCAGCCGGGTCGGGCGCCAGTACATCAAACTTCCGGATGTGGTAGAGCGCCAGTGAGGCAGAGAGGTTATCCGACCATGTTTTTTTCAGACC
>JBDLWO010000022.1:0-6530 GCA_039804245.1 Bacteroidota bacterium | reverse complement strand
AAGGGCCGGAGATCAGTTCATGACCTCCGGCCCCGGTGCCCCGGAATAACCGGAACTACAATTTATTTTGCCACCACTGCTTCACCTGGGCTCCCTTCAGGTACATAACCGGAAGAATAATCAGTGTGATGAATGTCGCAAAACTCAGTCCGAAAATAATCGTCCAGGAGAGTGGGCCCCAGAATGCTACCGAGTCGCCACCCAGATAAATCTTCGGATCGCCGGTGGCAAACAGACTGTAAAAATCAATATTGAGACCAACAGCCAGCGGAATAAGACCCAGTATGGCCGCCGTTGCCGTGAGCAAAACCGGCGTCATACGGATACGGCCTGCCTCCACAATAGCCTCGCGGGTCGGCGTTCCCTGCTCCCTCAGTATATCGGTATATTCCACTAGCAGAATACCGTTTCGTACCACAATACCGGAAAGTGCCACGATACCCACCATAGACATAATGACGGAGAAATCCATATCCATAATCGTCATACCCAGCAGCACACCTATGATACTGAACACAACCTCGGTCATAATGATGATCATCTTTCCAACCGAGTTGAACTGCGTAATCAGGATCAGCAGAATGATGAATATCGAAATCAACAGGGAGGTTCCGAGGAAGCTGAACGATTCCTTCATTTCGGCATCCTGACCGGCAAAGCCAACGTTAACTCCTTCCGTCTGCGGATAGGCTGCAATGGCAGCTTTCACGCGATCAATTACTTCATTCTGACTTGGCTGGTACTCCGAAGTAATATTGGAGGAAATTGTAACGATGCGCGACTGATCCAGGCGACGGATACCACCATAGGTCTGTGTATATTGTACGTCGGCCAATGCTGCCATCGGTACCGAGCGCAGCACGCCACCCATATTCATATCGCGGAAGGTGATATTCAGGTTCTCCACCGCGTCAATATTGGCTCTCTGATCCTCTTTCAGGCGTATATTGACCGGAATTTCATCTTCTCCATCGCGGAATTTGGTCACTTCTTTACCCAGAATGGCTGTACGGAACTCTGAACCGATCTGTGCGGTGGATATACCTTCCATGTTGGCACGTTCACGGTCTATCTGTATATTAATCTCGGGCTTGGACACAATAAGATCACTGTTCAACTCCTCTACACCGGGTATATTCAGAGAGTCGAGATAATGTCTTACCGCTTCCGATACGCGGATGAGGTCGCGGAAATCGTCGCCGCGAATCTCCACCGAAATGGGCTTGGGCTGTGGCGGACCACCCTGCTCCTGGTCAACCACAATATCGGCGCCAGGAATGGCACCCTGTGTGGCCACCCGAATCTGGTCGAGATAATCCATTGTGTTAACGCCATTTCGCTTGCTGAACTCCACAAAGGCAATACCAACCTTACCCTTGTTAGAGGTAGTCGTGCGGTCGAAACGATCTTCTGATGCGCCAAGTGCCACGTTGGAAATGACCGACTCCACGATTGGATTATTCTCTCCGATAACGCTTACCACTTTCTTCTCAAGCACATTCGTCAGTGAGTCTGTTACCGCCACGTCGGTACCCACCGGCAGTGTCATATAAACATAGATGAAGTTTGGATCAGCCTTGGGAAACAGAACGATATTGCGCTGCTCGCTGGCAAAGGCCATGAGCGACAAAACCAGCAGTACCACCACCCCTGACAGCATTTTCCACGGGTGATTCAGCGCAACGTTGAGGAATCCCGCATACGCGCGCTGTATGGATGGCCATCCCGACTCCTGGAATTTGGCAACCACCTTCGCCAGGGCAAACTTGTACAGAGCGGCAAAAGCTGCAATGGAAAGCAACAGGTTCCCCATGAAGAAGTTCTTGTTGGCGTAAAAGAACAGAACGGAAAGCCCGAATATGGCATACCCAAATATGGCTCTTCTGCGCTTTTTAGACGCCGGCAACTCGGTACCCTCCCGCTTCGGATCACCCATAAACCACACCGCAAACACCGGATTGATAATGTAGGCTACCAACAGGGAGGCGGTCAGGGTGATAATGACTGTAACCGGCAGATACACCATGAATTTGCCAAAAATGCCATCCCAGAATACCAGCGGGAGGAAAGGCGCCAGCGTAGTGGCGGTACCCGAAAGGACCGGAAGGAAAACCTCTCCGGCCGCTTTCTTGGCAGCCTGAACGATAGTCAGTTTCTTGTCGTCGTGGTATATACGGTGTGTATTCTCTATCACCACAATGGCGTCGTCCACCACAATACCCAACGCCAGCAGGAAGGCAAACAGTACAACAAAGTTCAGGGTGTAACCGAACGCCGGCAGCACCATGAAGGCGATGGCCATGGAGAGCGGAACCGACATGGCCACAAATATGGCATCGGTGGCACCCATGAAGAACATGAGGATGAATGTCACCAGAATGAATCCGATGATGATGGTATTGATGAGGTCATGCAGGGTGACTCGGGTAGCACGGCTCTGATCGCCGGTAATACTGACATCCAGGTTAGACGGGAATTCGCCTGATTTCATCTCATCCACTACTTCCTTGATATTGTCGGATGCGTTGATCAGATTCTCTCCGGAACGCTTGATAACGTTCAGTGAAATGACGTTACGGCTGTTCAGGCGACTGAAACTCTCCTGTTCCCTGTAGCCCATTTTCACTTCGGCTACATCTTTCAAAAACATTTTTGCACCTGATTGTGAAGAAATCAGGATGTTTTTGATCTGTTCCAGGTTCTTGAAATCGCCGCGTATGGACACGGAACGGGTCATTCCGCCAACGTCAACATTACCGGCAGAGATGGTCATATTTTCGTAGGCAAGCGCATTTTCTATATCGCGGAAGGTCAGACTGGCTGCATTGAGTTTGTACTTGTCAATGTTCACCTGTATTTCCTTCTCCAGCGCTCCGATCAGGTCAACCCGGGTAATTTCGGGCATTTCCTCAATGCGATCCTTCAGCTTGTCGGCATACTGCTTGAGCTTGTCCAGACTCATATCGCCTGCTACGTTGACACTCATGATCGGAATTTCAGAGATGTCAAGCTCGGCGATGGAAGGATCCTGAAGCAAATCATTGGGCAAATCACGCTTCGATTTGTCCACTGCATCTTTCACCTTCTGCTTGCAGGACGCTACATCAAGTGAGGTATTGAACTCCACGATGATGCTGGAAAAATCCTGCACGGAAGACGAGGAGATTTTCTTGACGCCGTTGATCCCCTTCAGCTGTTTTTCAATGGGTTTCGTCACGAGTTGCTCCATGTCGCTCGGACTGGCGCCGGGGTAGATCGTGGAAACAAAAATGGTAGGTACAACTACGTCCGGGAATTGCTCCTTCGGGAGCGCGTTGTACGACATGATACCGGCCAGCGTAATCATCACCGTAATGATGAAAATCGAAGTTCGGTTATCTATGGACCAACTGGTTGGTTTGAACTCTTTCATTTATTTGTCGTAAAATGGTGATAGGTTTTGCGAAATGACAACATCCTGTTATCAGAAATTGACCGTTTCGCCGGGCTGTGTTTCCTGATAACCGGTTGAAATGAGCCAGTCGCCCTTCTTCAGTCCGCTCACAATTTCCACGTTGCCTGCGTAATTCTGGCCCTGTTTGATACTGGCCTTTTTCACGACAGCCTGATTTTCACCTGTTTTTTCTGCTACCAGAACAAAGTCTCCATCCTCTGAAGTTTGTATCATGTTCACCGGTATGGCAATGGCTCCGGGTTTCTGATAATCAATAATTTTCATCACGGCAATCTGGTTGGCACGGTACTCACCTGATGGCAGCGTACACTCTACCGTGAATGTTCGAGTCATCGGATTGATGGTTTTGCTCACGAACCTGACGCGGGAGGCAACCTCTTTGTCAAGATCCGGGAAGAAAATCTGAACCGGATCACCCTGGCGCACCTTGGCTGCATAAGCTTCTGTCACTTCACCGCGCACCCGCAGATCACTCAGATTCACGATATTGCAAAGTGGCATACCCGGAGCGATAGCCTGTCCGGCCCGGAGCATAACCACATCCACGCTTCCTGAGGTGGGCGCATAAATTTTGGTCATGTTCATCTGCTCTTTCATGGTAGCCAGGCTGCGCTCAAGTGATTCTTTCGCATTTTTTGCCTGTATATAGGCTACCTCGGCACCAATTTTCTGATCCCAAAGGCCCTTCTGACGATTGAAAATATCTGTAGCTGTAACAAGCTGACCCTCCAGCTCTGCCATACCCTTGAGCATGACATCGCTGTCAATCTCGGCGAGCAGCTGACCCTTTTTCACATTGTCGCCGTTCTGAACGTACACTTTTTTAAGCGATCCGGGCATTTTGGCAGTAGCTACCACACTTTCGGTTGCCTCCACTTTTCCCTGAAGGTCAATGAAATGTTTGAAGTCGGAGGGTTTGATTTCGGTGAGGCTGACGGTTGCCAGTCTGGGGGCTGGTTGCGTTACCTGTTTTTCAAGCTCGATGATACGTGCTTCAATTCCGGCTTTCTGGTCTTTCAGTTTGGCCAGTTCGGCGGCAGGATCTGTCTGCTCTCCACCACAGGAAGAAACAAGCAATACAACCGGCAGGAAGGCGGCGGCGAAGAAAGATATATTTTTCATGAAGAAATACTGGTTATGGTTTGAAAGGCAGAATGTGTTATCTGCCTGTTGAGAAATGTTACTGACCAAGTGCTTTTTTGATGGCAAGACGAGCGTTGAGCAGGTCAAAACGGGCGCTCATCAGGGCCTGCTGTGCTGCATAAAGCCCCTGTTCTGCCTGTGTAACCTCGAAACTGCTGCCAACTCCGGCCTTGTATTTTGTCTGGGTAGTGTCGTAGATACGCTGGGCAAGCTCCAGATTCTTCTGACGGCTGCTGCTGCGCTCCAGAGCACTCTGGTACTGCTTGCGTGCGGCATCCAGCTCGAGACTCATGGCGTTCTCCAGCATTTGCTTCTGGATCTCTACACCCTGAAGCGTAATCATGGCGCGCTGCTTGCGGGCATTGGCACCACCACCATCCCAGATAGGCAGGCTGACCGACACACCGGCAATAGCTGACGGAATAAAATACCAGTCCTTGAAATTATCGCTGTCACTGCTGCCGAAGCCACCCTGATAACCGGGTTGATACTGGGCAAATGCAGCCACCGTGGGCATCCATGGTTTTCCGAAAAGATCCACCTGAATCTGGCTTAGCTGACGGGCTTTGAGCAATGTCTGGTATTCCGGACGGCTCATCGGATCGAGCTGTGTTGTCAGGTCGGCATCAGCGTACAGGGCCATGAGCCGGTCGAGGTTGTCGGCAAGCGTAATACGCTCACTCACCGGCATACCCATATTGAATTTCAGGGCATTGACCACTACCTCCTGCTGACGCGCCAGGTTATCGCGCTCGGTACGCAAATTGGAGAGAGAAAATTCGAGACGATCCACGTCGAGTTGCTCGGCAAAACCGGCCCTGTTGATAGCCCGTGTATCAGCAAGCAGTTTCTCCAGGTTGGAGATGTTTTTGTCAAGTACAATCAGGTTCTCGGAAATCAGCAGAGCAGGCATGTAGGCGTCTGTCACCTGATTTTTGACTTTGTACCTGGTAGCTGCCAGATCCTGCTGCACATACTCGCGGTAGTATCTGGCAGCCTTGATGCCGAGCAGGTAGGAATTGTTGAAAACCAGTTGTGTGAGCTTCAGTTCACCGGAAAGACTGTGCACAGGGGCGAAGTAAAGTCGCCCGCTGTCGTCGCCACCGGAACCACCCAGCAAACCGCGCATGACACCATCGAGTAATGGCAGATTGACCAGCTCGGTTGAAAGATCATTCAAAAATGACGGTGGCACCTGCGGACCAAAGGAAATAGCCGATGAAGGCAGACCAGCCCGCTGAATGAATCCCGAGTACGAAACTCCGGCAGAAATCTGTGGAAGGCCCGTTGAAAGATTTTCCTTGACACGCCAGACTGCATCGGTGACCTGCAACTCGGCTGTTTTGACCATCGGATGATTGGTCAGCGCATACTGCACACAATCGTCGAGGCTCAGCGCCCGCTGAGCTGAAACCGTCTGGGCAGTCAGCGACAAAAAGAGAAGAAGAAGTAGTTTTTGCATATATTTGAGTGAGTACTTTTTACAATTCCGGTGCGTTTTTCAGCAAATACTGACGCCCTTTTTCCGACATGATACCGTGGAGATAATGAAACATGTACTCCCGGAAGAGTACGTCCTTGCTGTAATCCTCCAGCGGGAAAAGATCTTCGTTCAACATCTGAAAACTCGTGGCAATGTGCAGGCGTGTCACGATATCTACATTGATATTATCGCGGTACAAACCCTCTCTGATTCCTCTTTCAAGATTGTTACGAACTACCTCGTAAAGTAGCCCGCGACGGAATTCATTCAGGGTAACCCACGCATCGCGATGATATTTCTGGAGATCGTGCAGCAGGTTGGCACGCATTTGCTCCATCTGCCGGGCACTGGAGGTGATAACCATGAGCATCTCTTCCACAGCATTCTCTGCCGAACTGAAGCGCTCCGAATGATCCTTCTTTTTCTGCTCGCAGTAACTCTCTACTACCT
>JBDLWO010000021.1:0-5327 GCA_039804245.1 Bacteroidota bacterium | reverse complement strand
TTTTTTACTGCATCTTTGAGGTCAATTTCAACCGGGGCGTCCCTCGCCTTTAATCACATCACTCAAACCGATTGCGATGAAACCAGCACACGTTCTCTTCGTCCTTTTCCTGTTTATCCAGTCCTCGTTCTCAAGCGCACAGAATTTTACTCTTTCAACTCAGGTATCAGATGCTCCCTGTGGACTGTGTGAAGGCAAAATTGACCTGACTGTTACCGGTGGCTCTGCCAATATGTTTTACCTGTGGTCCAACAACGCCACCACGGAAGATTTAAGCGGTATCTGCGCAGGCACCTATACTGTAACAGTTTCTTCCTCCAATGGTGTATCCAGAACTACTTCCGCAACGGTAACCACTCAACAGGGAGGTATCGAATTGAGTGTATGCGTTACGGATGTTTTATGTTCGGGAAGTCAAAACGGATCTGTTGATCTTACGGTGCTGAGCGGAACTCCCCCCTATTCCTATGAGTGGCCGAACGGTGTTACTACTCAGGATGTAAGCGGGCTTTTCGCCGGTACTTACATACCGACAGTAACTGATGCTACCGGTTGTACCAGTACGACTATCGCAATTGTCGGCACACCTGATCCAATCAGCCTGAATGCCAGCACCACCGGCAACTCCATTGATCTGGATGTGTCTGGTGGCACCTCTCCCTATTCATATTCGTGGTCGAATGGCGCAACCTCACAGGATCTTGCAGGTCTTTCTGCTGGTACTTACTGTGTAACAGTTGTTGATGACAATGACTGCTCCAGGACTCAGTGTTTCACTGTACAGGGCGGCGGCAATGCCAGTCCCCTCCTTGTAAACGGGGTGATTACGAATACGGGCTGCAGTTTACCGTGCACAGGCTCCATATTTCTGAATATAACGGGTAGTTCGGGCACTTCGGGTTACAGCTACCTTTGGTCAAGCGGATCCACTACACAGAACCTGACAGGTCTTTGTGCTGGTACCTATTGTGTCAGTGTGACCGGGCTGAATGTGAACTCTTTCGTTACGGAGTGCTTCACGGTGAAAGAAGGACAGTCTCAATCTGTTGAAATTCAGTCAACAAACGCAGCATTCTGCAATATCGGAGCTGGCAATGATCTGTGTGAGCAGGTTTGTCCGGGCTCTCCCGTTACCTATTTCATTGAAGTGCCGGTGATTTGCGGTTCAAGCCCGTCTCTGCAAGGTTTGGAGTGGGTTATCACTGGTGCAAAAAGTTATGCTGTCAGTCAGAACGGACTGGAGGTGAATGTGGAATGGGGATCGTCGGGCCCCGGTCTTGTTCAGGTTTCATTCTCAAGTCCTGATTTCTGTTTTGAAAACAGTCGTTGTGTTACGATCGTTGATCAGCCTGTTGCACAGTTTTCATCGCTTCCTGCTGCTCAGGCCGGGATGTTGCAGGTTTGCAAGGGTCAGACGGTTTATTTTGAAAATCTGAGTGTTTACGCCGATTTGTATGAATGGACTTTCAGTGACGATCTTTCGTCTTTTTCGACTGAGAATACGCAGCATACATTCAATTCTCCCGGAAATTTTACGGTTACACTCATTGCCAAAAGCAGTTGTCTCTGTTCTGATACAACGGTTCTGATGGTGGAAGTTCTAGATTCGGAACCTCCTGTACTCGACTGTGTTGGCGCCATCTGTCCCGGGGAAACGGTTACCTATTCCACGTCATCATCGTGTGCTGCTTATAACTGGCAGGTTTCTCCCAATGGAACGGTCGTGAACGGAGGAGGCGGTTCAGACAATAATATTTCCATCATCTGGAATGATGGTCCTGCCGGCACTATTTCTCTCAGTGCGGTTGGTTGCAGCGGAGCCGCCTGTCCGCAGGCAAGCATTTTTACCATTCCAGTTGTATCGGACAATGCCCAGATTCTGGGGCCGCAGGAAGTTTGCAAAGACAATGAAGAAACATATTCTGTGCAACTTTTTGATGGCACGCAATATAACTGGTCACTCTCCAGTGGTGGCGCCATACTCAGCGGCCAGGGAACCAATCAGGTAGTAATAGGCTGGAACGGTACTGTTGATCCATTTACTGACCACTGGTTAGTGGTTGAGTACGAAAATTGTTATCTGGGTTGTGGAGGTATTGACAGCATTCCGGTCAAAATTCTGCCTCCTTTTCTGATCGAAGGGGAAGTGGAGAAGTGTGAGGGCGTTACATCCTCTTACCGGGCCCGCTGGCTCACTCCTGATGTGAATGTATCCTCCAACTGGATTATCTTCAAATCCGATGGCGGTGTTTTCTCGACATCCACTTCACCGTCAGCAGTCCTGAATTTTCCCGTCAATGCTCCTGCCGGTTCTTATCGTATTTACGCGGAGCCTGCCCAGCAGGGTCAGACATGCTCCGAGAGTGCCGAACTTACGGTGTCTGTTATTGCCCGTCCCCCGGCGCTCCTGGCTGTTGCCGGTGCACAGTTGATTTGTCCGGGAAATACCTACACTTATGAAGTTTCCGGCAATGCTCCCTACACGGCAGAATGGCAGGCCACAGGCGGTTTCCCTGTTTCGCAGACAGGTGATCCGGTGGCTGTTACCTGGAACGCTGCCGGACCATATTCGCTGAGTGTAAGGTACGTTTCAGTTGATGGTCTGGGTTGCGCTTCCACTCCGGTCGTTTATAATGTTGCTGTGCCTGCCAATCTTGTTATCGCTGGCACTCCGTCAATTTGTGAAAACGGAACAGGAGCCTATTCAACCGCGCTGATAGAAGGCTTGACCTATCAGTGGGAAATAATTCCACCTGCAGCAGGCACCGTCAGCTCCGGACAGGGAACAAATGCCATTGAAATATTCTGGGAACAGCCGGGTACCCATCAGGTACGCGTGAATGCCTGCGGTTACAACGCTCAGCAACAGGTGGTGGTAAATGCAAATCCTGAGCCTGTAGCAGCCGGTCCTGAGGGCCTTTGTGAGGGAATATCGGCCACCTACGTTTCCACTCAGCCTTACGCATCATACGCCTGGTTGTCTGCCGATGGCAGCCTTGTCTCTACGGATGCTTCAGTAACTCTTTCTTCAGGTTCTTATGTACTGGAAGTGGTTGATAACAATGGTTGTACAGGGGCTTCTGATTTTTCAGTTGTCAATCTTCCTCCTCCGAACGTGGGTGTGACCACTTCGAGTCCTACCGGCTTTTGTAATAACGGTGCTTTTGTAACGATGACTGCACTGGTTCCACAAGGAGGAATATTCACCTATGAATGGCTGCAGGACGGGATTCCACTCGGAGCTACCGGATCAACTTATACCACCAACCAGTATGGTTTGTTCACAGTAGTTGCCACCAACGAAACCGGGTGCAGTGCAACGGCTTCCGGCCTGTTACTTTATGATTACTGTAACGGGGGTGGTGGCGGATACGGAAATGGTTCTCAGGGAGGTGCTCCATCATGTAATGCGGGTGATGTTGAAATTAATATTGATCCCACAGAACGCTGTGATTCCATCACTTTCAGCATCGATGTGAACGCAGGTCTTTACATTCTGCCTCAGACGGGCTGGTGGACCGGAATTTCTGGTGGTGCCACTGTTGGAAATTCAACCGGTGAAACAACGTATTTTGTATATCCTGATCCCGGCAAGTATGTGGTTCAGGCTATAGTTTATCTGCAGGGCGGTGGCTATTGTGAACTGATAGATTCCGTGGATGTACTCGCTGTTGCAGGTTTTTCTTCCATACCGGGTTGTCCGGGTGACTCCACTTTTTTTTCCGATGAAAGCACCAAATTGCCGCAGGCAGACATTACAGGCTGGGAATGGGATTTTGGTGCCGCCGGCTCCGCAGACACCTCCTCGCTGAGTGACCCTGTATTTGTATATCCAGCTTCGGGATCCTATGCAGCTACACTTACGATTACCGAGGTTTCAGGTTGCTACTCAACGGTGTCTCACGATGTTAACATTCCAGCTGTACAGGCCCCTTCATTCGTGGCTCCTCAGGCAAATTGTGCCGGATCTGCTACGGAGTTCATACTGGCAAATTCGTCCGGAATAATAGAATCAGTCTGGAGTTTTGGAGATCCGGCTTCAGGAACCCAGAACACCAGTGATGGTAACCCCGTTTTTCACAACTTCAACTTACAGGGAACCTATACCGTATCCGTGAATGTTGTCAACAGTTACGGATGCCTGAGTTCCTTCTCTCTGCCAGTCAGTATTACAGGGAATCCGTTTTCGGGAGAGGTAACCCCCGTTAACCCCATTGTCTGCGCGGGTCAATCGGTAACACTGACGGCTCCCGGCGGCCCGGGAGCGACCTGGCTCTGGTCGAATGGATTTAACTCACAGACACTGATCGCAGATCAGGAGGGTGTTTATGATGTAACTGTCAGTAACAATAATGGGTGTGTGTATTCACCCGCGAGTGCAACACTTGAGGTAAATCCGGCTCCGGCAGGGTTGATAAAGGCCCTTGAACTGAATGAGATCGGTCAGGTAATCGGTGTTTCCTACCCGACCCTTTCAGTCTGTTATGGTGAAGATGTGAATCTTCAGATTCAGGATAACGGCGATTATTCGTATCAGTGGAGCGATGGATCCACTTCTTCTACACTGCAATTTACTGAAACCAGGGGTAATCTGCTCGAGGTCGGAACCCATATCTATACTGTTACCGTAACCAATTCCCTGACAGGCTGTACGTCTGTATTTGATCCGTTTGAAGTGACGGTCAATCCTGTACCCGACGGATTTACAGTAGCTGGCGACAATCTCTGTGCAGGTGAGCCCACAACGCTTGCCTACACTGGTCCTCAGCCCCCCAACTGGCAAATTGTATGGAACACTGGCGATACAGGGCCTGTATTGACAACCGAAGAGGCGGGCTTGTACTTTGTAAGGGTATTCAATGAGTTCGGTTGTTTTGCACAAAGTAACTCTGCTGTCATTTATCCCGGACCCAATGTTGCAGCTATTCCGGCCGGCTGCCACGAACGCTGTAATCCGGATACACTGTGCTTGCCTATACTTTCGGGGATAACGGCCTGGCAGTGGTATCTGGAAGGAACCCCGATTCCGGGTGCCAACTCCAGTAATTTTATCGCCACGCAAAGTGGAACGTATTATGCAGAAATGACCGATACGCTTGGTTGTACCGCGCGCAGCGGCGACCTCACACTGGCTTTGTTTGACGGACTCGGCAATGTTTACGGACAAGTGTGGTCTGATGTTAACCACAATGGACAAATAGATGCAGTTGATACGCTGGTTGGGCAAATACCTGTCAATCTGGTCAGAAACAATGTTGTTCTGAACACAGGTATTTCCGGTTCAGACGGTGGTTTCCAATGGTTGCAGGTCCCCCCGACTTTCTATA
>JBDLWO010000020.1:0-20560 GCA_039804245.1 Bacteroidota bacterium | reverse complement strand
CGTTGGAGTGAATTTTTCGAGTGAGACCAGGAATATTGAGGACTGGGTGGCGGAGGAATTGGGGTGAAAAAGAGAGGGCGTTTTCCGGGTTGCAGGGAATGGTATTTGGGGCAGCTTCGCTGTTTTTCCGGGAGGGTTCAATTTTCTTTGTCAGGTGCAAGTTTGTCTCCAATACCAATTCAGCAAGTGTCTTGCGCTCCTGGCGCTGCAAAACTGTTTTGGCAGACACGAACACTTCCGGGTTTTGTGTTCGAACATATCTGTGTACTTTAACGCAAATATACGATACTGCACGCTCATCGTCTGAACCTGCCTGTGAACCAACTCCAGTCCACAATCTCCTGCAACCCCGTTATCCGGACAGGTATCCCTGATTAAGAGTTTGTTCAGGATTCTCTCGCCGAGTCAAAAATGGCTTTTTTTTCGCCATTTTTCACCTTTTTTCAGTTACTTAGCTCCGGCTATGCGCCTTCAAAAAGGCAAAAACTGACAAAAAATACGCTTATTTTTGCCACCGGCAGAAAATCCTGAACAACCTCCAGGTATGAATGACCGTCTATCATCCTGGTTCCACCAGGATGATAGACGGCTCAGCCCCATTCCGACCCTCATTTATCAACCTCCCTCCATGTAAAAATATTACTGAATGCTATTATTTGTCCAGTTGAAATGAAAAAACCGCAAACTCAATTACTTTTTAAAATAAATAAAAAAATCGGGTTGAAAAAACTGAAATCTCGTACATTTGCGCCCTCTTCCGGGAAAGCCGGTTGACAAAACAGGGTAAGGTTTTCGCCCCTAAGTGAGAACCGCTTTTAAAATTCAACATAAAAGCCTCAAAAACAACCACTTTTATATTATGATACTCGACGACGAAAAAGAACTCAACAACGAACAGGAAGAGGCCAATGTTCCTGAACAGGAAACTGCTCCCCAGGACACTGTAGAGATTGCCGATGAGCCTGTGGAAGAAGTTGTTGCTGCCAATGAAGTGGTTGCCGAAAACCCCGTACAGGAAGTTGTTGCTGCAGCCGAAGAAGAAGAGGAAGAAATAGTACTTCCAGTGTTTGATCCTGTGCAAACAGGTGGCGCACACGACGATTTCAACTGGAGCATCGACAAGCGGGGTACAATTACCTATGCTTCCGCAGAACGCGAGCGCATGCTCAGGGAATATGATGCCACTCTTAGTAATGTAGTAGAGAACGAGATTATCACCGGCCGAGTAAGTGCTATCAGCGGCGGCGATGTGGTGCTCGATATCAACTACAAGAGCGATGGCCTCATCCCGCTCAACGAATTCCGCGATATGCCCGGCATCGCTACCGGCGATCATATCGAGGTTTATGTTGAAAGCCAGGAAGACAGTCAGGGCCAACTCGGCCTCTCCCGCCGCAAAGCCAAAATCCTGCGCGCATGGGAGAGTATCGTTGACTCTTTCAAAAATGGCACTATCATCCGCGGTACTGTTATCAGCAAAACCAAAGGCGGCCTTATCGTTGACTGTAATGGTCTCGAAACGTTCCTCCCGGGTTCCCAGATTGATATCAAACCGGTTGTTGACTACGATCAGTACGTAGGCAAAGTCATGGAATTCAAGGTGGTCAAGGTCAACGAGCAAATCAAAAATGCCGTTGTCAGCCACAAGGCCCTCATCGAAAGCGATCTGGCCGAACAGCGCGAGCAAATCCTCGGAAGCCTCGAAAAAGGTCAGGTACTCGAGGGTATTGTCAAGAACATCACCGACTTCGGTGCTTTCCTCGACCTCGGCGGTGTGGATGGTCTGCTCTACATCACGGATATCAGCTGGGGCCGTATCGGTCACCCGAGCGAAGTTCTCTCGCTCAACCAGCGTATCAACGTGGTGGTACTCGACTTCGATGACAACAAGAAGCGTATCAGTCTCGGCCTCAAACAGCTTACCCCACATCCATGGGATGTTCTCGCTGCCGATATCACGGAAGGCTCTTCCGTCAAAGGCAAGGTGGTTAACATCGAAGATTACGGCGCTTTTGTCGAAATTCAGCCCGGTGTTGAAGGCCTTATCCACGTCAGCGAAATTTCCTGGGGCAACCAGAGCGTACACGCCAAGGAATACTTCAAAATGGGCCAGGAAGTGGAAGCCCGCGTGGTCACTATTGACCGCGGCGACCGCAAAATGTCTCTCTCCATCAAGCAGCTCACCGCTGATCCATGGAGCAACATTGAAGATCGCTTCCCGATCGGCTCACGCTTCACCGGTGTTGTCAAGAATATTACCAACTATGGTATCTTCGTTGAACTCGCTGAGGGCGTAGGTGGTATGGTGCATATCAGTGATCTGTCCTGGACCAAGCGCTACGCTCACCCGAGCGAATTCGCCAAGGCCGGCAGCGAACTCGAAGTTGTTGTACTCGATATTGACAAAGACAAGCGCCAGATCAGCCTCGGACACAAGCAGATTCTGGAGAACCCATGGGATACCTTCGAGGCTATCTTCCCGGTTGGTTCCTACCACGAAGCCACTGTGCTCAAGCGCGACGACAAGGGTGCTACCTTCCAGTTGCCTCACGGCCTGGAAGCCTTCGGCCCGGCCAAACACATCCGCAAGGAAGACAACTCTCTGGTAGAAGTTGGAGAAGCTGTTACGGTTAAAGTCATTGAATTCAACAAAGATGACCGCCGTATCCTGGTTTCTCACTCCCGCTACCTCGAGGATCTGAAAAACAAGGCTGAAGCCGTGGTGAAAGCAGAACGCGTGAAGGAAGAAGGTGAAAGCCAGGCAGCCATTGCAGACGTTCAAAAGAAAGTCGAGAAGGAAACGCTCGGCGATCTGGCAGCTCTCGCCGCACTGAAAAGTCAGCTCGAGAAGTAATTCTCGCAAAATATTTTGACAACAGCGAGCCATTCCGATTCTTTTCGGAGTGGCTCGCTTCTTTTTGTGTCGTTTTATTCGGAATATTGCCTGCTTTTTCAGAGGCTGTCCTGAATTTGCTGCCCGGGGCAAAAATTAGCCATTTTTTACCCGGAGACAGAATCCTGTACAGGCTTTGTCGTAGTATGCAACCTCTGTACAGGGGAGATGACCTCTTTCTCCTGACTTGTTGTTTCAATCCTATTTTCAGTAAGTTCCTAACCTGTTCCCGGGCACCATCATGCAGGAATTTTTCTCTCAATACGCCAAAATTCAGAATCCTACTTTCGAGATGGTGATTTTCACCTTTCTCCTGGCTTTTCTGTGCTCAACCCTGATCGCACTGGTTTACTGGATGACCAGCCCGACCACGCTCCGCACCGGCAATTATATACAGTCGCTTATCCTCAGCTCTATCATCGCTACCATGATTCTGCAGAGTATTGGCGACAGCGTTGCCTCCGGACTCGGTATTCTCGGGGCACTCACGATTATTAATTTCAGAACTTCCTTCCGCGACCCACGCGACATCATTTTTATGTTTGCGGCACTCGGTACGGGTATCGCCTGCGGTTCGTATGTGTTTCCAATAGCTATTATGGGCACGCTGATGTTCTGTTTCATAGCTGTCAGCCTGCGATATACGCCTTTTCATATCGGCAACCACGTCATCTGGGAACTGCGTATCAGACTCGAAAACAGGTCGGTAATACCCGCTGTCGAACAGATTTTCGCAAAATATTGCCGTCGCTATACGCTCGATGATATCCGGAATGAAGCAGTGAAAGGTGTTGGCCCCATCATGGAAGAACGCGAATATTTTCTGGTGCTGCAGAACGAGGATCAGAATACAGAACTGATACAGGCCCTCGAAGAGGCCGGTGTTGTCGTCAGAAGGCTGAGCAAACAATCGGTCACAGAAAACACGGTCATTGACTGATTTTCAAAAAACGAACGGGTCTTATGAAATTCAATATTCTGTATCTGTTGTTCCCTGCAGCACTCGCGGCCTGTTTCTGGATCGCTTCAGACTTTCAGTACCAGAGTGTAAATTCTTTCTTCGGGATCGCCGAAATTGAACCGCACACACTCAATTTTGACCACGACATCGCAATCCGGGATATTTTTGTCAAAACAGGCGATCTGGTGAAAAAGGGTGATACGCTCGCCGTTTTCTACCGGGCTGAACTCGATGAGCAGACACTCGCCAATGTAGCCGATTTGCGACTGACTGAAACTGAACGCGCCGCCGAATACTCTATTCTCGAAAAGGAAAAGGAGCTCGTACGCGCCCGCCTGTCCGCAGATGTGCGCGAACTCCAGTCGGAAATCAGTTTGCTCATCACAGAGGATTCGCTGAATACGCTTTTCCGCAGCAGTGTTTACGCCGGGCTTAAACCCGCCGGAAACAAGATAATGGCCGATAAAACAGAGGCTCTGAAAAAACAGATTGACGACTTGCAACGCAATGCGGCCGAGGAAATCAGAATCATCGGGTCGAAACAGTCAGCACTCGGCGCTGTTGCATCGGCCAAAAAAGAGGAGCTCAAAGCCGTACGGACTCAGCTGGAAAATGAGAAAAACCGCTTGTTCCTCATCGCTCCCTTTGATGGTTATATAGAGGCGGTACTTGTTACCCGCAACGCCCTGATGGAAGCTTATGCTGAATTGATGAAACTCAATCCACCATTGCCCAATACTGTCATCGGGTTTATTCACGAAGCATCGGAGGCGCCACTCAGTGTCGGACAGGAGGTGGAGCTTATTTCTTTTAACAGGCCCGACGTAAAGTGTACGGGTCTGATCACGAGTATTAACCCGAGAATGACCGAGTTGCCGCTTCGTCTGAGGAAATTCATTGAAATGCGCTCGTGGGGCAGGGAGGTGCTTGTTCAACTGCCACCTCAGAACCGGTTTTATATCTCGGAAAAAATCACTATCAACCTCCCCACACGTTGAATATGATCCGAAAAGGACTGCTGATTGCAGTAATGTTGGTTTCTCTGACGGCCGGAGCACAGGTGCGTTCGGTCGCTGAACTGCTCGCCACCGCCGGCTCGGATCCGGGGGTAACACAGTACCAGTCGCTCATTAACACAGCTTCAGGGTTGCGTATGCACGATCCGCTGGTTAAACAGGTGGCGCTCCGGATCGGTTTCAACGGGAATACCCTGAGTGATTCGCTGTTTGGCTATTTCAGAAATGAAGACGCATACAGATTTCAGGTCGGTTTCAACAGTCTGCAGGAAAGGAACAGACAGAAGGATATCAAAAGCGCAAGGGTCGGCCTCCTCACTGCCGAATACAAAATTCTTGAACAGGCAGCTGTCGGAATCAGGCTCACAGCACTGGCATCGTGGTTATATACTTTATCCAGCCGGGATGCCTGCCTGAAGCTCGATACGCTGCTCGCGCGCGAGCACGCGATTCTCCGCGAAATGCTGATCTCCGGGGCAGGTGATGTAAAAGTTTCCAAAGTGCTGGACGCTGAGGAGGACAGAAACCGCAACAGCAGGACAATCGCAGCGCTGCAGAGCGAGATCGCAGAAGCGAGACAAACGGTGGTTCAGCTGACAGGTGAATTCACGGAGGTGGACATGTCTGACCTGGCGTCTGTGGAGGATATCCGGATGTTTCTGCCCGAAATCCGTGTGTCTATGCCATCCGTACATCCGGAAGTAGCAGCAAGAAACGCCAGAATTGCGCTTGAATCGGCTAATATGGACTACATTTCATCGCAAAACAGGCGTTTTGTCAATAACCTGTCTGTGGGCTACCAGTATCCGCTTTTTGTTGAAACCCCCAAACGATTTAACCCGCAGAATAATATTTCATTCAGAATAGAACTGCTGGCGCCTCTTCCATCGAATAATCGTTTCAAACGCGCTGATGCACTGCTCGACCTGAAGGAGGCACAGTACGAAGCCGCCATGTCGCTCGAGGCGACGAACAGACTGGCTGTCAGTCAGTTTACTGTAGTCGAAAACTTGCTCGCAGAGTACGATGCTGTCTCAGACCGCATTGAAAATGGTCTGATCAGGAAGATGCTCGAAAACAGGGCACTGCACGGCAGCATTTCACCCCTCGACATGGTGGAACTGGAAATAGCTCAGCAAAAACTCATGGTTGCCCGGGCGGAAATTATCGCCGGAATCGGAAAAGAGTATTCGAAACTGATAGGGTACACCGGAATATCGGAGGCAAAATACTTGCTGAAGCGGCGTTAGGAATTACGCCTTTTTCAGAAAACAGGCTTTCAATACCATCACGGAGCCGTCCACTTTCCCCTCTATCTCTTCTTCATCGTCAGTCAGCCGTATGTTCCTGACTTTTGTTCCGCGTTTGATTACTGTTGAAGAGCCCTTTACCTTCAGATCTTTTATTACGGTTACGGAATCGCCCTCAGAGAGCAGATTACCGTTGCTGTCTTTAACTTCCATAACAGGATTCAGTGTTTCAGGCCGAAAGGTACACATAAAATTAAAGTCGTGCCCGGTCCGCTTCCATTATCTTTGTCGCTGAAATGCCTTTCCCATGTACAGAATTGCCATGTTAATTACAGTACTGAGTTTTTTAGCCTGCAAAGCAACCGAAAACCGGCCGGTAGCTGTTCCTGACGGATTCGACTGGCAGGGTCACCGGGGCTGCCGGGGGCTCAAGCCCGAAAATTCGCTTCCGGCATTCATGCATGCGCTTGCATTTCCGGAAGTAACAACGCTGGAACTCGATCTCGCTGTATCAAAAGATGGCAAACTGATTGTTAGTCACGAGCCATTTTTCAACCCCGCGATATGTCTGCAGGCCGATGGCAGTCGCTTCACCGATTCCACTTCCATGAAGTTGCCCCTGTTGAAGCTCACAGCCGATGAAATCCGGCAGTTTGATTGCGGCAGTATGGGCAACCCGCGTTTCCCTGAACAGGATAAGATACGCGTATTCAAGCCCACCTTCCGCGAGGTGGTGGCCGCTGTCAGGGCAGTCAGACCATCAGTCCGCTGGAATATTGAAATCAAGTCGCAACCCTCCTGGGATAATATTTTCCATCCTGCAATTGAGGAATTTGCCGCTCTGCTCATTTCTGAATTGAAGGAGTACGGAATTACGGATTTTGTAACGGTACAGTCTTTCGATATACGCGCGCTGGAAGCCATGCACCGGCTGGCCCCGGAAATTCGCCTGGCCTACCTGATCGAAAATATGGACTCCATTGAGCGAAATCTGAAAAAACTGAGTTTTGTCCCCGATATTTACAGTCCTTACTATCTCACTGTAGGGCACAGGGCCGTTCAGACGTGCCGTAAACACAACATGAAACTGATTCCGTGGACAGTAAACGAGGTAACCGCCATGAGGCGGCTGGTGCGCCTGGGTGTTGACGGTATTATCACGGATTATCCCGATCGTATCAGGAGCGTGTATCAGCCCTGATGCTGATATTTGCCCGGAAGCACCCGTTCTCTCGCCGTCCAGACGCCTGAGTTCCAGTTCATCTGCTCGGTACCGTGAAAGTTCAGTTTGTAGTCGAACTGGGAAGGAACACTGTAAACGTAACCGGGGTAGTAATACTCCATTCCCCGTTCGATGGAATACAGCATTTCCAGCAACATCGTGTAGATACCCGGACTGACTCTGCCGTAATCCGGATTGAAGATGCAGTATGTTGCCGAAACCGCTTTTTGTCCGAGATGAATAAATGAGCAGGCAATCAGTTCGTCGCCCGAAAATACGCAGAACTCCCGGCCTTCACCCGGAATGACTTCGGGGTAAACATTCAGGAAAGAAAACAGTGATTCCGGGGTTCTCTCTCTGATACGCATTGTGTGTTTGTCGAACAGTGCTGATTTATTTTCGTCAATTACGATCGGCCCTGACTTCACGCGCAGTCCTGCGTTTCTTTTCAGCAGTTTTTTCTGACTTGCGGAAAGGAGGAAATCTGACAGTCGAATTCTTACCGGGATAGTGCCGCACATTTCGGATTTCCAGGTAGCCATATTGTGTCTGACAGCCTCATTGCCGAGAAACCGCCAGCCCCCTTCGAGGAGCCTGTCGAGTTCGGCGCCCGGCATCGGGTGCAGCGACAGCATTTCGTTGATGAATTCGTAAGGGATCGCCATGGGCGAGAGAAATTAGTGGTTGGGGGGCGGTTTAATCAGTGTTGAGCAGTTTTTCCAGCGCATGTGCGCTGATTCCGTAACTTTCCTTGATGGCTTTTACTTCCTCCAGTGCTTTTTTCCGTCTTTGCGGGTTCAGTTTGCCCCGCACAGCAGTAATCATCACATTTTTTGCTGTATGTTCGGCTGAAATAAACTCGAATACTCTGGTTTGATAGCCCTCTGACTCCAATAGCAGCGCTCTGATTCCATCGGTGAGAATTTCAGCCTGCCGCTCTTCGAGGATACCGTGTCGCAGGACGGGCGTCATCTCATTTTTGGGAGCCATGTCGCGTCTGATCTGCTTGTGGCAGCACGGAGCGACCACAATGATACGGGCACCGTTCCGAACACCGGCAGCAATGGCAAGATCGGTTGCAGTATCGCAGGCGTGGAGCGCGATGAGCATATCAAGACGCTCCGGCGTGTATTCGCTGATATTCGTGGCCGCGAACGAAAGTCCGTCGAAACCGGCATCATTTGCGCAGCTGTTGCACATATCCACAAGCGGCTGCCTGAGTTCGATCCCCGTGATTTGAGGATTCGTGCCAAGTACATTGCGCAGATAATCGTAAAGCGCGAAAGTGAGATAACCTTTTCCGGAACCCATATCAGCGATGCGGGCATCCCCGGGCAGTCGTGCCTCTGTAATCAGTCCCCCCGTTATTTCAAGGTATTTATTGATCTGGCGCCATTTGTCGTTAGACTGGGCCAGTATTTCGCCGTTTGCACTGGTAATACCGAGCATTCTGAGCCATGGAGCCATCGGATCGAGCAGTCGCTTTTTCTCGCGGTTGTGCGCAGGCGCGGGCGCCTGCGTTTGCGTGGGAGCACTTTCAGAAAGCCGGGCCTCGCCACCTTTCTTCATCTGAAGCGACAAATTGCGCGTGGTAGTGATCAGACTGGCATTCAGGAATACGGCGCCGAGCATCGAACGGAGTTCACTGACAGCTGAATCAGGCGTGTAATTTTTCACCTCATCCCTGTTTGTGAATCTGAAGTTAAACGCAGCGTGTAAACCTTTTTTGAGCAATACGGAGCGGATAAATACGTTTTCAGGCAACTCCGATGCCGGGACAACTGACTTGCTCAGCGTACATTTTACGAGGGAACCATCGTTCAGCGATTGAGAAAATGCATGGATAAAAAGTTCTGTGGCTGACATGGGGCAAAGTTATACAGGTTCAATCAACGTTTTTGTCTAAAATTCCTCACATACGTTCCGATTTTCCGAATTTTGCAGCGCAAATCTTATCAAATAATTCACCATGAAAAAAAATCTCACATTTATGTTGCTGTTTTCCGTTCTGTTAAACGGAATTGCAGCACAAAATATCAGTTATGTGGAGTACGACATGCCCAATGGCCTGAAAGTACTTCTGCACGAAGATCACTCCACTCCGATCGTTGCGGTATCAGTCATGTACCATGTCGGTTCCAAAAATGAAAAGCCCGGTCGCTCCGGTTTTGCCCACTTTTTCGAACACTTGCTCTTCGAAGGTTCCGAGAATATCAAAAGAGGTGAGTTCGATGACTACATCAACCAGGCAGGTGGTATGAATAATGCCAATACCTGGTACGACCGCACCTATTACTACGAAGTACTGCCCAGCAACCAGCTGGCACTCGGCCTGTGGCTCGAGTCAGAGCGTATGCTTCATGCCCGTGTTGACCAGGTGGGTATCGAAACACAGCGACAGGTGGTAAAGGAAGAGCGCCGTCAGCGCACCGACAACCAGCCCTACGGCCGCCTGCTGGAAGAAACCCTGAAGCGCCTCTACAAGGTACATCCTTACAAAACGTCGGTTATCGGTTCCATGGAAGATCTGGATGCTGCAAAGGAGGAAGACTACAAGACCTTCTACAAGGACTACTACCGTCCGGATAACGCCATTCTTTCTATTGCCGGTGACCTTGATATTGAGCAGACGAAAAAACTGATTGACGTTTATTTCAGGGATATTCCCAAAGGGGCCAGTAAAATCGAGCGCAAGTTCCAGCAGGAGCCACCCATCACCAGGGAAGTTCGCGACACTGTGTATGACAATGTTCAGCTGCCTGCTGTCATCTACGGCTATCACATCCCCGCGCAGGGCACCAAAGACTTCTATGCTGTAAAGATGCTCGGTATGCTCCTTTCACAGGGCGAGAGCAGCCGTTTGCAGAAATCAGTAGTGGATGATCAGCAAAAGGCAGTTTTCGCCGGCGCATTTCCGCTCGAACTGGAAGATCCGGGAGCCAACATCTGCTTTGCCATCGCCAATATGGGTGTTGACGTGGCCGATCTCGACAAAGCCATTGATGAGGTAATCACAGATGTGCAGAAAAACCTCATTTCACCCGAGGAATATCAGAAACTCCAGAATCAGGTGGAGAATGATTTCGTGTCCTCGAACAGGAAGGTAGCCGGTATTGCCGAAAGCCTGGCCAACTACGAAATGTATTTCGGCGACGCCGGCCTGATCAATACGGAACTGGAACGTTACCGCAAGGTGACCCGCGAAGATATCATGGCTGCAGCCAACAAGTATTTCAGGAAATCATCCAGGGTGGTCATTTACTGGCTTCCCAAACCCGGACAACCCTGATCGGTTTCATCTTCCCGGAATTCCAATCACACATTCAATTATCCTGACGATGAAAAAAACAAACCTGTTTTATATAATGCTGGCAGTCATGCTGGCTGCCTGCACTCCCAAAGCTGGCGAAAATACTGCTTCAGTTCAAACCGGTCCGACGGGTAGCGCTCCGAAAATTCCTGTCCCGACAGGCGATGTACGCAAACAGTCGCCCGCTGCCGGTGAAGCACCCAAAATCCAGATCGGAAAGGCTGAAACTTTCAAGCTTTCCAACGGACTTACCGTGATTCTGGTAGAAAATCACAAATTGCCTACGGTTTCGTTCCGTGTTTTTGTTGACAAGGATCCTGTGCTTGAGAAGGAAGCAGCAGGCTACACCAATTTTCTCGGTGAACTGCTCACAGCAGGTACCAAAACCCGTTCAAAGGCGCAGATAAACCAGGAAATTGACTTTATCGGTGCCTCTCTCAGTGCAGATCAAAATGGAGTCAGTGGATCCTGCCTCACCAAGCACACCGACAAATTGCTGGAAATCATGGCAGATGCTCTGCTCCGCCCTACTTTCCCGCAGGAAGAACTGGATAAGGCCAGGGTGCGTACCCTGAGTGATCTGGCATCGCAAAAGGACGACGCGGGAGCCATTGCTTCTGTAGCAGGCTCTGTGGTCAGATATGGCAAAGATCACCCCTACGGTGAGAATATGTCGGAAGAAAGCGTGGGAAAAATCACACTCGAGCAGATCAAATCTCATTACAACACCTACTTCAAGCCGAATATTTCCTACCTCGTTGTAACAGGTGATATTACCCGCGCCAAACTGGAAGACTACTCAAAGCAGTATTTCGGCCGCTGGGCTTCCGGAAAAGTGCCTGAGCATACCTATTCAACGCCGAAAGCGCCTGAAAAAACAAAGGTCGCATTTGTTCACAAACCGGGTGCAGTTCAGTCTGTTATCAATATCACTTACCCGATTGATCTGCAGCCGGGAGCGCCTGATGGAATCAGGGCGCGGGTGGCCAATACCATCCTCGGAGGCTATTTCAACAGTCGGGTAAATGCCAATCTGCGCGAGGGGCACGGCTGGACGTACGGTGCGCGCAGCTCGCTCACTCCCGACGAACTCGTTGGTTTCTTCAACGGAACAGCCAGTGTACGAAATGCCGTTACTGATAGCAGTATTACCGAGTTTATCAGGGAAATGCGCCGACTTTCTACGGAAAAAGTGCCTGAACAGGAGTTGCAGGTCGTGAAAAATGTAATTGCCGGACAGTTTTCCCAAAATCTGGAGGAACCGGGCACGATTGCCAGCTTTGCTCTTTCCACTATCCGATACAAGCTTCCGGCCGATTATTACGAGAAATACCTCGAGGAACTGCAGCGCGTTACAGCCGATGACGTGATGGCAATAGCGAAGAAATTTATCAATCCGGATCGCGCACATGTTCTGGTAGTAGGCAACCGTGATGCTGTGGCCGACAAACTCAAACAGTTCTCTGCCGACGGGAAAATTGATTTCTACGATGCTTACGGAAATCCGGTAAAGGCTGCTTCTCAGATAGTGCCAGCCGGCATGACCGGATTCAAAGTAGTGGAAGACTATCTGAATGCCATCGGCGGAGCAGGTAAAATAGCTGCTATCAGCGATATGCAGACGGAAGCAAGCATGCAGGTGCGCGGGCCAGCCATGACAGTGAAAACATGGCAGAAAAGCAACAGCAAGCTCGCAGTTGAAATCAGTATGAACGGCCAGACCCTCAACCGTCAGGTGTATAACGACGGACAGGGCAGTCAGTCGGGTATGGGTGGTAATGCCTCCATGGAAGCCGCACAACTGGAAGACTCCAAAGAGCAGGCACGGTTTGTGAAAGAGGCTTTTTATGCCACAGCAGGCTATAAACTGAACCTGAAGGGCATCGAAGAAGTATCGGGAGAAAACGCCTATATTGTAGATGTGGAACGCCCTGACGGAAAGAAATCAACTGAGTACTACAGCACGAAAACCAGCCTGAAGCTGCGCGAAATTGCCAGTAGCGAAGGCCCTGATGGCAGTCCGGCCACACAAACAATAGACTTCAGCGACTATAAAAGCGTGGGTGGAATACTCCTCCCGCACAGCACAACAGTCACTGGCGTATTTCCGGTGCCTTTCAAGGTGACACTCAACTCCGTGAAAGTCAATGAAGGCATAGACGAATCAGTTTTCAAACTTTAAACCTGAATAATTGCTAAAAAGCATGAAAAAAGCAAGCATTTTTTTCTCTGCCATTTTTATGGCGGGCTCTGTTATAGCCCAGAACACGGCTGTTGAGCTGAAAACATCAATTGACAGCGTTAACTACGCTTATGGCGTTACCATTGCCAATCAGTTCAAAAAAATGATGGACAAGGATGCCAATGTGGCTCTGTTTGTCGCAGGTTTTAATGCAGCGGTGGCTGGAAATCAGAAAATCAGTAACGAAGATGCCAACAAGCGTTACAATGATTACAATACGAAAGTGGCCCAGCCACGTGTCACCGCGAAATGGAAAGATGATAATACCAAATTCCTCGAGGATAACAAAAAGCGCAAGGAGGTGGTTACCACAGCTTCCGGGCTGCAGTACGAGGTGCTGAAGAAAGGGGAGGGTACTGTTTCTCCGAAAGAAACAGACAAGGTAGAAGTACACTACCACGGTACTCTGATTGACGGACAAATCTTTGACAGCTCCGTTCAGCGCAACAAAACAGCAACTTTCGGACTGAATCAGGTGATCCGCGGCTGGACTGAGGGCCTGCAGTACATGAAAGAAGGTGATAAATTCCGCTTTTATATCCCCTACAACCTGGCTTACGGTGAACAGGCCCGCGGAGCAACCATCAAAGGTTATTCCACGCTCATTTTTGATGTGGAACTGTTCAAGGTAAACCCCTGATATCAAGCTGAATGTCTATCTCCCGTCTGTCGTATTTCGTTATCGGCTACATGATCCTCGCTTTCCTGTGGTGGGCATTTCACCTTTGGGAGCAGAACGAGCGACTCTATTTTCAGCAACTGGTTTTGCTGGAGTACAAGTACCCTGATGAAAGTATGCAACAGGCGGCCGAATACAGCAAAATACAGGCTTCGTGGAGAAGCGGAAAGCGAATGATAGTTGCCGAGGGACTTTTTTTTACTGTATGCCTCGTTTTTGGCCTTTGGGTCATCAGGAGAAGCGCAGACAAAGAGGTGAGTCTGGCCCGGCAGCGAAGAAACTTTCTGCTCAGTATTACACACGAACTGAAATCACCCATCGCATCACTGCGCCTGGTTATAGAAACCATAACCAGGCGCAATTTGCGCGATGACCAGCGCGATAATCTGCTGAAAAACGGACTGAAAGATGCTGACCGACTGCAGGGTCTGGTAGAAGAACTGCTGCTGGCGGCCCGGCTGGAAGACAAGTGGAAACCCGATCCCGAAGATATTGACCTGAAAGCTCTGGTGGAAGATTGCCGTGATGCCATGCTCACCAGGTCGCCAGGTGCCGATATCTCTGTATCAGCACCGGCAGGCTGGCCTTCCCTGCACGCTGATTACGCCGGTATTTCTGCAGTAATAAGGAACCTGCTCGAAAATGCTGTCAAGTACGCACCCGCAGGTACACCCGTGCGCGTTTCTGTCAAACAGAGAGACGGCAAGTGCCAGATAGTTGTAGCCGACCTGGGACCGGGCATCCCCGATTCCGAAAAAAAACGGGTATTTGAGAAATTTTACCGCATCGGAAACGAGGAAACCCGGAAAAGTACCGGTACCGGACTCGGCCTGTTTATCGTCAGCCAGATTGTAAAGGCGCACAATGGCAAAATAGAGCTGCAGGACAATATACCCTCAGGAGCTGTTTTTACCATTACAATATGACTATTCCTGGCGCAGGCTGAGCGCCAGCCCGCTGTCAAAATGGTCGAATGAAGCCACACCGTGCGCGATTGCTTCAGCCCGGGAGAGCAGGATATCGCCTTTTACTTCCTTGATCATAATACTAAATTTTTGTGAATCAGAACTGCAACAAAAATCAGCGCTTTCAGCAGCACTTTGAATGATGAGAGGCCCCGGATGCGGTGATTGAAATCAATGTTTTCCTGTAAATATATAGTTGGATATTCCGGAAGACGATCTTTGGCGATATTTTACAACTTTTGGTGTATTATTTTTGAGAAACCACTTGAGTATTCGGGCACAATTCTTACCTTTGCGCGCCCAAAGAGGCATTCATCTTTTCACCAAAATTAAAAAGGAGTATTTTTTATGCTGATCCTCGAAGTAAAAGACGGCGAAGTAATTGACAAGGTGCTGAAGCGCTACAAACGCAAGTATGAGAAAGCAGGCATCCTGAAAGAACTGCGCCGCCGCAAAGCCTTCACGAAGCCATCCGTTGAACGTCGCACGGAGGTTCTGAAAGCGGCGTACAAAGAGGAAATGTACGGTAATAAGAATGATTGATTATTTCAGGTCAAGCTGGCGGATTTCTTGTATATTTGCTGTCTAACCTGTTATCAATCACTGATTCGTGTTTCACGAAACATCATTCTTTTCCTGGCTTTCACTCGAAAAACGCTTTTCATCGAATACGCTGAAAGCTTATCGCAGTGATTTGGAAGGATTCATCGCTCACGCAAGTGAGCAACAATGCCTTACCTCCATCGAAGAGGTAAGGCATTTTCATATCCGGTCGTGGATTGTTTCCATGATGGAGGCGGGGCAGAGTCCGAGAAGTATTAATCGCCGTCTGTCGTGCCTGAAGACATATTTCCGTTTCCTGAAGAAGCGAAAAATGCTTTCCACAGATCCAATGAAGAAGGTGGTTGCCCCCCGAACAGGGAAAAAATTACCCGTTTTCATGCAGGAAAACCAGATGGAAGCGCTTTTTTCACACACTGTATTTGGCGACGACTTTGCGTCTCAGCAAAACCGGCTGATTCTTGAATTGCTTTATGCCACCGGGATACGTCGAAGCGAAGCATCGTTGCTGAGGGTAGGCGATGTTGACTTTGGCCGAATGACGCTCCGAATAAGCGGAAAGGGCGACAAGGTTCGGATAATCCCTTTCGCCGCATATCTTTCAAAAATATTTGAGCAGTTCATCAGCCTGCGTGCGCAAACATTCCCCACAACTTCGGTTCCGTGGCTTTTTCTCAACAGGAAAGGCGGGCAACTTATCCCGGAAAGTATCTACCGGATTGTAAGGAAATACCTCTCGCTGGTCACAACGGAGGAGCAGCGCAGTCCGCACGTGCTGCGCCATACCTTTGCTACTCACCTCTCCAATCGCGGTGCAGAACTGAATGCCCTCAAGGAACTGCTCGGACATTCCAATCTGGCCGCCACGCAGGTCTATACGCACAACAGCATCGAGCGATTGAAAGAAATTTACGAAAAATCGCACCCGAAAGGGGAGGAGTGATGTTATTGAATGATTAACGGGAGTGTATGGTTTTGCAGTCGAAGCCAATACGAACCTGGTATGAATCCGGCCACATTGATTTGAAGTTCGGACGCGCCTGCCGCCAGTAACGAGGTATATACAACAAGCCCCTGAGCATCCCTGATTTCAATTTTTTGCTCCTGATCAGATGGAATCCGGGTACGCAGCAATATTGATCCGGAGGCCGGATTGGGCAACACTTCAAAATAATCAATGGATGGCATTGCCACCTCTGTATCAGTTGCCGAGGTGCCGACTGTTTTTCGGGCGAGTACGAGATTATCCAGAATCAGGTTTGATGTCCAGATAAATCTTGCATCAGCCCATGCTGTAGTTTCAAAATTTTTGAATGCAGCCTGATTGGTGACCTGCGCTGCTGTATACAGCGTGGCTGAAACCCACCCGGATTCGTCATAATTCTCACTCATCCAGTTTGCCGGAGTTGGATAATGCACTCCATAACAATTAGCGTTGCAGGTTGGATTCAGCGTTGCGGCAGCCGTGGAACGGGTACCGTCGGGAAGTTCTGATACAGCATTGAGATCCTGAATCGGAGCGATGTAATATACCTGCGTCTTCCAGGTTTCATCGGTAACTGTGCCATCGCTGAACCGGGCGATAAATCCCCCGTCACCCGGGTGGTAATTATTTCCATTGTTGATTTCGGAGCCGAGTCCCGGGTTTTCTTCCCAATCCACGAGTCTTACGGCAATCGTATAGGGCCTCGATACCCTGAATTTGACTACGGAGGAGTTAAAAGGAGTAAACGGAACGGCATCTACTCCCACCAAAACACCATTGATATAGAGCTCAAAGTAGTTGTCAGCAAACAGGTAACCAGTGATAACTTCTCCACCGGGATCAATCTCGGTTACAGGAATATTTCCCAGATTGGCAGCTGACAAACTGGCTGGCGTAATACCATTGCAACTATTGTACAAATCAGCGAGTTTGGGCGCAGTTGTGAAGTTGTTTTCAGCAGGAACAACCCATACATTTCCGTCTGTAGAAGTAATGTTGCCAAGTGGGGTTATATGATTACTCGGACAATCGGGCATCATATTGGCAATTGTAGTTATACCCAATCCCTGAGTGACTGATCCGGTTGTCTGCCCGTACAGTATGGATGCAGTCAGTGAAACTGCGAATAATACAAAGAATGAGGTTCGTTTTTTCATTGTCAGGAATTGTGAGCGTGTTCCGGATGTTAGACTGTGAAGTGCCTTTCAGGTTTAAACCAGCCCAAAATTCTGAACAGTTTCTATAACCGGAACCGCAATGTAGCCCATACCGATCGTCCCACACCATTTATGCCCGAACCATGCGTTCGATAGTCTTTGTTGGTCAGGTTTTGTCCCGACAAGTCTATTGTCACACGCTTCCATGTGTGGCCGGCGTGTATGTTCAGTATACTCCATCCGGGTGTACCCCCCGCAGGAATCCTGTTGTCGTCTTTGTCGCCCTGCGCCAGCCGGGTCTGTTTTCCGGCAGCGAGCCACTCGAGTCGCAACGCTGTATTTCGTGCGGGTTTATAACAAAACTCAAGCCGCCCGAAAGCAGGTGGAATGCGGCGCATCGGCTCTTTTGCCGACAAGTTTTCTCCGTTTGTCCAGGTAAAAGAACCATTCAGACCCGCTTTTGGGTGGAAATCCCACTGAAAAGCCGATTCAATGCCCTGAATGTAGGCTTTGCCACTGTTTACTTTGGTATATAACGGGTATCCCTGCATGGTTTGTGTATCCACCCTGACACGGGCAATCAGGTCTTTCAACCGGTTTCTGTAGGCAAACACTTCAGCCTTGAATGTACGGCTTTCCCACCTCAAGCCCAGCTGGCCCTGCACGGATCGCTCCGGCTTCAGGTCGTAGTTCGGCGTTTCAAACCGGAAGTCAACAATACCCAGGGTGCCCAGATCATCAATATTGGGAGCCCGAAAACCTGAATTGACGGAGGCAATCAAACGGAGGTTACGATTCATCTGATACTGCAGGGCGGTATTGCCTACCAAGGCAGAAGCGCGCTGCCTGATTTCTCCGAGAGAAGCATCCTCAATACGTATGTCAAACATATTCAGTCTCCCGCCAGCCGTAATTTGCCAGCGGCGCCAACCGGCCTGATGAATGGAATAGAGTGCCAGATTCGACATACGGGAGCCGTCTGGATACAAACCACGCAGCAGTTCCATACTGCCGTCTGCCAACAGATTGTTTCGTTGGCTTTGCACCAGATCGTGGTACCATTCCACACCCGTATTGGCTTTCCATGATCCTGAAAAACGGGTGATTACCTCACCTGTCAGGCCAATGGTACGTATGCTGTCTTTTTCCTGTCGGGCAATTGTAGTGTTGTTTTTCTGACTCTCCCGCCATTCGGTGTTGTTCTGAATACTGGCGGTCAGTGAAACCTGATGAAACACACCCTTGTTTATCCTGTTGTCAAATCGGGCATAGTGGAGGGTTCGTTGCTGACGCGGCATCCTGTTGACGAGGAAATTCTCCAGTCTGACCTTGTGATAAACATCCACATCTTCCTGCAGGTTAGCCTGCGAAGCCAGGGTGAGATCGCTTTTTTGACCTGTTTTGAAAAGGGCTTTCACATCGTACATCTGTTCCCCGTATCCGCTGGGCGACTGAACCCCCGTGCTGTCTCCGCCGACGAGATCACCGAATGTCCGTCGGGCATAGCTGGCAGTGACCGCCATTTTCTCCCCGCTGTAATTCAGTCTGCCGTGTCCGCTGAATTCCATACCTGCTGAAGCTCCTCTTGCGATTACATCACCGCCCCATTTTTTATGTCCGAATTCCGGTGTGGCCGTGAAAACCTGAACCACTCCCCCCAGTGCATCGGAGCCGTACTGAACCGATCCGCTTCCCCTGAGTGATTCTATATGTGAAATGGAAAAAACACCCACTGTATTCAGGTATTGATTGGGGCCATACCTGAATGTAGCGTTGTTCAGCCTGATACCATCCACCAACAGCAAGACCTGGTTACCCGTGAGTCCGCGCAGAAAGGCAGAGCCACCTCCGTGATTTGTTTTCTGTACAAACAGTCCGGGCATCATGGCAAGAGCCTCCGGGGTGGTACGCATCTGATGGCTCAGGATTGACTCTTTTTTCAGCATTCCGATGGCTTCTGAAGAGGCGCCCACGCTGCCGGGCATTCTGACATCGGACACCACCAGTTCGCGCAGGGAGTCAGACGATAATGAATCCGTTACCACCTGAGCTCTCACAATCATGGAAATACCTGAGCAAAGGCAAAAAAGAAGCCACTTTTGCATAAAAAAGACTGGTTTTTTATTTTAGAAATGCAAATTTAATCCTGCACTCGGCAAGCAGTGTAATTCATTACTCAAACTTAATGCTGATTTTACCTTCCGCTACCGACCTTTGCCGGTATGAAATACGTTATCTCACTGCTTTTCGTTTCTGGTCTGCTTGCCGCCTGTTCTACCATCAATAATCGCGATGCATGGTCGCATTATTGGAAAATATCGGCACCGGCAGATACCCGGTACTGCAGTATTGATTCTGCCGGTGAAAGTATCATTCCCAATGGCAGGGTGGTGAAACCAATGGGTAAAACCATCCGTATTGCACCGCACCCGTATGGCCTCGCACTTTCGGCGGACGGATCGGTGGCGGTGACTGCCAATTCGGGTAACCGGCCTTTTTCTGTTTCCCTGATCCGGCAACCTTTTTCCGATCAACCGCAGATTCAGCAAATTCCCCGGGGAGCAGATAACGACGAGCAACTTCTGCAGGATGTATTTATGGGTCTTGCTATCACGCGCGACAGTCGTCAGGTATGGGTAGCAGGAGGTATTTCGAATATGGTTTATCTGTTCGATCTGAATACCGGCATGCGCCTTGATTCCATAGTTTGCGCCTCTGCCGAGTACCCGGAGGGTTACCTCGGCGACATGGTACTGACACGCGATGGCTATAACTTGTATATATGCGACCAGAGCAATTTCAGAATGATCGTCGCGGATACGCGCACACGCAAGGTCGTCCGGTCAGTTCCGACAGGGCGATATCCTTTCGGCATCACACTGTCGCCTGATGAAAAAACTGTATATGTTGCCAATGTGGGTATGTTTGAATACAGCTATCTGAAGGGTAAAAAAGGCGATGACCTGCAAAAGGCACCTGTATATCCCACTTCGGGCTTCGGATCAGATGAAATGAGAAAAGGGTACGAAACAGAAGATTATGAAGTCCCCGCGCTGGGAGATCCGAATGTACCTGAATCGTTTTCCGTGTGGGCAGTAGATGTATCGGGCCCGGAACCTGTGGTAAAGCACCGTATCAAAACCGGTTTCCTGGTTGGGGAAAAAATTGAAGGTATTCCAGCGGTAGGTGGCGCCAGTCCCAACTCCCTGGTGGCAACTGATAAATATGTGTTTGTCACCAACGGAACGAACGACTGTTTGTCGGTGATAGACCCCGTGCGCGGTAAGGTAGTCAGGCAGATATTCCTGAAGCCGCTGCC
>JBDLWO010000019.1:0-3499 GCA_039804245.1 Bacteroidota bacterium | reverse complement strand
ATGCCCGCCTGTTCCGGCTGTACCAGCCACTCTGTCTGGAAATGCGGATTGCGAAACCATGAAACTCCTTGTCGTCTGGAATAAAATGGACCGCAATCCGCATTTCCAGACAGAGTGGCTGGTACAGCCGGAACAGGCGGGCATACACCCCTACCTGCTCGGCGATTCGCCCGCGCCCCTGAGCGCGTACGCGGGCATACTGGAAGCGGGACAATTAGTGCCGGCCTCTGCCAAAAACGAGCAGAATATTGCCCTGATCCGGGAGAAACTGTTTGAGCTGGCCTCAGGGGGCGAACTCAACCTGGAGAGCACTGTTGTATCGAGCGCCAGGCACTTCGATGCCCTGCAACGGGCAGACCAGGCACTTCATGACGTGCTGTACGCCCTCGACACCGGCATCACCGGCGATTTTATCGCGCAGGATATACGGCGCGCCCTCGCCTGTCTGGGTGAAATTACCGGCGAAATCGGCGTGGAAGATCTGCTGGCGAACATTTTCGGGAAGTTTTGTATCGGAAAGTGAGAGAGGAGAATCAGAATTTCAGAGATTGACCCATCCCTTCCAGGCGAAGCAGAAAGGCGTATTCCAGGGCGATCTCTTTTAAATAATCGAAGCGTCCGCTGGCGCCGGAGTGCCCGTAATCCATTTGGGTTTTGAGCAGGAGGATGTTCTTGCCGGTTTTCATCATCCTGAGTTTGGCGACCCATTTGGCGGGTTCGAAGTACTGCACCTGGCTGTCGTGCAGCGCGCCGATGACCAGCATGTTGGGATAGTCCTTGCGTTCGACATTCTCATAGGGGGCGTAGCTCTTCATGTAATAATAAGCATCCCGGTTGTTCGGGTTGCCCCATTCGTCGTATTCGTTGGTGGTGAGGGGCATATTTTCGTCGAGCATAGAGTTCACGACATCCACAAAAGGCACTTCGGCGATGATACCGTTCCAGAGCTGAGGCGCCATGTTGGCGACCGCGCCCATCAGTAAGCCACCGGAGCTGGCGCCCTGAGCGTAGAGATGCTGAGGATTGGTGTAACGCTGGTCGATGAGATATTGTGCGCAGTCAATGAAATCGGTGAAGGTATTTTTCTTCTTCATCAGCTTGCCGTCCTCGTACCATTGCCTGCCCAGATCATCACCACCCCGTATATGTGCAATGGCGAAAGTAAAGCCCCGGTCGAGCAGGCTGATGAGGTTGCTGTTGAACGTGGGATCGATGCTCATTCCGATGCTGCCGTAGCCATACAACAACAGCGGGGCCTTCCCGTTTCGCTCAAAATCCTTTTTGTACACAATGCTGACCGGCACCCTGGAGCCGTCGCGGGCCGTGGCGGCGAGGCGTTCCTGTCGGTATTGCGAAGGATCATACCCTCCCAAAACCTCCTTCCTCTTCAGCAAGATTTTGCTGCGCCCGGCAATGTCGTAGTGATAGATGCTGTTGGGGGTGACCAGGGAAGAATAATTGAAGCGATAGACATTGGCAGTGTAATCGGGGTTTGCGCCCGGATAAACCGTGTAAACAGGTTCATCTAAAGCCATGTAGTGGCTGCTGTTGTCTTTTCGGTTGATGATTCGCAGCTGCGTCAAGCCCGCGGAGCGTTCTTCAACTACCAAAAAATCCCGGAATTCGTCCACCCACTTCATCAGCACATCGGAACGATGCGGAATCAGTTCCTTCCAGTACCCGCTCTCTGTTTTACCGGGCATACATTCCATCAGGCGGAAGTTGCCGGCATCCAGGTTGGTCAGTACCAGGAACCTGTCCTCGAGGGGAAAAACGCTGTATAGTACGTCCTTCATGCGACGGGAGAACACCCGGCAGGGCTCGGCCGGTTTATCGGCATCGATGAGTTTCACCTCACTGGACAGAGTGCTCTGCGAGGTAATCACGATGAACTTTTTATTCTTGCTTCTGCTGACCCCGATATAATTGGTATTATCGGTTTCTGCAAAAACCACGGCGTCGCGGCCTGCATCCTGGCCAAGCACATGCCGTTTGATTTTCTCACTCAGCAGGGTTTGGGGATTGTTCGCCGTGTAGAAAATGGTTTTATTGTCGGCTGCAAAGCAGGGGTCTCCCCTGGTGCCGGGTATGGAGTCCGGGTAGGTTTCACCGGTGATCAGGTTCTTGATACGGATGGTGTATTGCCTTCGGCTCAGCTCATCCACGGCATATGCCATAAGGTTATTGTCATCGCTCACATCGTAACCGGTTACATTGCAGTAGGACTTGCCTCGTGCCAGCTGATCAACATCAAGGAGCACCTCCTCAGGGGCATCCATGCTTCCCTTCCTGCGGCAGTATTTGAAGTACTGTTTGCCCTTTTCGGTGCGGGTGTAGTAATAGTAACCGTTATCGAAGATCGGCGCCGTTTCATCCTGCTCAAGTATACGCCCCTTCAGCTCATGGAAAAGCGTTTCCTGGAGTGCTGACGTTCCACCAAGCATTTTTTCGGTGTACGCATTTTCGGCATTCAGGTGGTCAATGACCCGGCTGCTGTCGGGTCCGCCGGAGTAATAATCCTTCATCCAGAAGTAAGGGTCGTTCACAGTGTCTCCGTGGATGATGCGCAAATGGTTTTTTTGAATTGCCACAGGCGGTTCTGCCACAGGCCAGGTAACCGTTTCATGGCGTTGCTGCACCTGATGGCAGGAGGATAGCAAGAGCAGGAAAACAAACAGGTTGACGCAGTTCATTTGTTGAAAAGTTAGCATTTTTCACATGACACAGAATTTTGAACAGTCTCCTAAAATGAAAGTAGACCTTCTCACCCACCCATCCACCACACTTTTACCTCCTTCGCATCGCTGCCACCCATGCGCTGCACCTGCGCGTTCCAGTTTGCCTGGTTATACTCCGATTCGCTGGCCGGGTAGGTAAACCGGTTCCAGTCGAGCGGATCTCCCTCGCGCGGGGTTGCGCCTGTGCGGCGCGCGAGAGAGTAAGCCTCCCACGGCTGCCTGAACAAATCTGTCCACAACTGTGCATAGATTAGCTCCAGTTTGAAGTTATTGCCCGAAAAGCTCACTTTCGGATGATAAATATACTGGTATATCTGTCCCAAGCCGGGCTCCGGCGGACGGTTGGCCCAGCGCTGGGTCCGGTTCACCACCTTGTACCAGAAGCGAATGCTCGCACTGATGCCCTCGGCGTACTGCTCGTCGGCCGAGTAATCATCCTGGGGCACGCCAATACCGCGCTTGTACGCCTCCGCCAGGGTCAGATGCACCTCCGCAGCCGATATGAGTACTTCCGGAACATCAAACTGGTCGCGGATCAGGTAATACTGAAAGGGAGAAAATTTGCAGGCAGCCCCTTTCACCGGATGGTTGTAATCCCTGCCACCGTTGTAGGGTATGCCGCCTTCAAGGGGCGGATTTGTGCCCGGATTGTTCGGAAATGCCTTCCATTCGTTTTTATTGTTGGTTTCAAAGAACACAAAGGCACGCGGATCAATGATGCCGCTGCCGTCGGTGGAGTCGTGGATTGACATCTGATGCCA
>JBDLWO010000018.1:0-14515 GCA_039804245.1 Bacteroidota bacterium | reverse complement strand
TCAGCACATTCGTGGTACCACTCGGATAGAGCGCACCGCGGTTGGTGGTATTGTTGCGAAGTGTACAGCGTTTGATTGTGCCACCGTTGGTATTGCGCAGGAAAAAAACACCCGATGCCTCAGCCTTGTTATTTTCGATGATACAATCCTCCACTACTACCCCGTTGGCCAGTGCGTCGAGCACCGCGATAGCGGCACCAGTATCACCGTAATTACCAGCCAGGCGACAGTTGCGCAGAGTAGTCTTGCCGAGAATCTGTATTCCACCTCCACGACGTGTCAGGTCGGGATTCGGACTGCCATTCAATGTTTGTCCGTTGCGGATGATAAAGCCATCCACTACGATACCCGGGTTGGAGGAAAGCTCCACGCAGGTTACCACGTGCTGTGCGTTATCCGAACGATTGGTTGTGAAATCGCCCGGGACATCATCACCGTTTATATCGCCGTCCAGGACAGTAGCATTGGCGGTAATATTCCTCTGGTTCAGGCTTGATTCGGTACCGGCAAATCCACCGTACATTTTCATGCCATCCGAGAGGAGGAATGTCGTATTGGAAGCAGCCGATGACTTGTAGGTACCTGCAGCCACCCATATTGTCTGTCCGGGAGCGGCGGCACTGAGTGCCTGTTCGAGTGAAGTGTAGGCATCAGCCCAGGAACTGCCGTTATTGGCGCCCGTTGCGTTTTGCTTCACGTACAGCGTCTGGGCATTAAGTGCCAGCGTAGTCAAAAACAGAAAGAGTGTAGTAATTCGTTTCATGCAACAAAGTTTTTATGCGATAACGTTTTGCGGCTTAAATATCGAAACAACTGTCCAATTCAAAGCATTATTCATACGGATTAGTCATTATTAAGCAATAAAAACTGAAAAACTCCGTACATTTCACCGGATTTTACGGCAAAAAATCCGGAATGAAGCCTTTCCCCCCATTCCGGAAATACCACGGTTTATTACTCATTTCAGCGATTGGCCTCATGCCACACGACTGATTTTTCTGAACAATTACATGAAACTGCCCTTCTTTCGCATCGTTTTCCTGCTTGCATTGTGTGTACCCGTTCTGGCTCAGCAAAAACCTGCCCTCGATTACTATCTCCCCACCGACGTCCGGTATGATCAGAATATACCTGCCCCCGCATCGTGGCTTGGCTACGAGGTGGGCGAATGGCATACATCGCACGATCAACTGATCGGATATATGCGCGCGCTCGATGCTGCGAGCGACCGGATTTCCCTGCAGGAATACGGTCGCTCGCACGAAAACCGGCCGCTCGTCTGTCTGATAATCACGGATCCGTCCAACTTCGCGCGACTGGATGATATCAGGTCGGCGCGGCAGCAGCTGTTTGATCCGAAAGGAGCTGGCAAGCCCAACCTGAAGGATATGCCCGCTGTGTATTACATGGGCTACTCCATACACGGGAATGAGGCCAGCGGCGATCACGCCTCCATGCTGGTCGCCTATTACCTCGCTGCAGGACAATCGCAGGAGCTGACGCAACTCCTCAAAAACACCGTGATCCTCCTTGATCCATGCTTCAATCCCGACGGATTGCAGCGATTTGCCAACTGGATCAACACCAATAAATCCCAAACACTGTCCGCCGACCCGGCCGGAAACGAGTATAATGAGCCCTGGCCACGCGGCCGTACCAATCACTATGGCTTCGATCTGAACCGCGACTGGTTAGTAGCCCGTCAGCCGGAATCGGTGGGTCGGGTGGCACTTTTTCAGGAGTGGAGGCCCAACGTACTCACCGATCACCATGAAATGGGGAGTAATTCCACGTTTTTCTTCCAGCCGGGCGTACCAGGCAGGGTAAATCCGATCACACCTGCCCGAAACCAGGAACTGACGGCCAAAATTGCCACTTATCACGCCCGCCTGCTTTCTGAAAAGAAAATTCTGTTTTATACCGGTGAAAACTTTGATGACTTCTACTACGGCAAGGGGTCTACCTATCCCGATGCACAGGGTTGCATCGGGATCCTTTTTGAACAGGCCAGCAGCCGCGGAACAGCCCAGGAAACGGAAAACGGTCTGCTGACCTTCCCTTTCACCATTCGGAATCAGGTGTATGCCTCGCTTTCTTCGCTGCAGGCTGTTGGCGATATGCGCGTGGAGCTCAACGAGTACCTCTACTCATTTTACCAGTCGGCCATCGATGAGGCATCAAAGGCAGAAGTCAAAGGCTATCTGTTCACCGACGAAGATGCCGCTTCCGCAGAGTTCCTGAATATACTGGCGATGCACAAAATCCAGACATCACGCCTGAAACAGGATTACTCCTCCGCCGGACGGATATTCCGCGCAGATAATACGGTGTTTGTTCCCTGCCAGCAGCCGCAATACAGGCTCATTAGGGGTATTTTTGAGCGCCAGACTACTTTCAGTGACAGTATTTTCTACGATATCTCTGCCTGGACACTGCCCGATGCTTTTGGTCTCGAATGGCAGCCGGTTACGGGAAAAGAGATCACTTCCATAAAAACGCACGAAAAAAGTTCAGCAGAATCACGCAAACCAACTGCTCCGCCTGGTGATATAGTGCCATTCGCATTCGCGGTCTCGCCCGAAGGTTATGACTTCCCGCGGATAGCAGCCCGCCTCCTGCGCTCGGGCGCCCGCGTACGCGTGGCCATGGAGCCGTTCACTGCCGACGCTCACAGTTTCAGGCAAGGCACACTGATACTGGCTGCTGATCGTCAGAGCGTCAGTGCCCAGGAGTTTTCACGCCTGATGAATGATGTAGCAGGTATGGGAGCAGTCGTCACGCCGATTGAAAATGGGCTTACACCTACCGGACCCGACCTCGGCAGCAGTCAGTTCCCGATAGTACGGCAACCCAGAATACTCCTGCTCACTGGCGATGGAGTTTCAGTTTCTGAATCGGGAGAAGCCTGGCATTTGCTCGACACCCGCTATCAGATTCCGGCCACACTGGTTGATGTGGATCGCTTCAACGGGTTAAATCTGACCAAATATAACGTACTGATTATTCCGGATGGTAATTACAGCAAGCTTTCTTCCGACAAGATAAAACAATTCACACAGGATGGAGGCACCGTAATTGCAACGGGTAATGCTCTCCGCTGGCTCAAATCGGCGGGAATTGCCAATATTGATTTCAGAAATTCCACCACTGATCAGCCAGCTTCGCGGCCATACGCAAGCCTGACGGAAGACAAGGGCGCGCTCACGCTGGCAGGCGCCATCTTTGAATCCGAGCTTGACCTGACTCATCCGCTGTGTTTCGGCTACACCAGAAACCGCCTGCCCGTGTTCTTTGGTGATACGCTGTTTGTCAATCCGGGCAAGAACCCTTACTCAACACCCGTCAGGCTGACCTCGAAGCCGCTGCTCGCCGGGTATGTACACAACAGTCAGATAACCATGACACCCGGTGCAGCTGCCGTAACTGTGCACGGAGCGGGCAAGGGCAAGATTATCGCGTTTTCGACGTCTCCAAATTTCAGATCATTCTGGTACGGTACAAACCGGCTTTTCGCCAATGCTGTATTGTTCGGCAATCTGATCAGCGGCGACAGCACTGAAAGAAAGTAAACAACACCGTTTTGAAGGAAAATCCCGGAGATAAATACCGCATATTTGCCGCCCAGGTATCCGATCTGCCCCTGTTCATGCAGCCATGGTACCTTGATACCGTATGTTCGGGAGGCGTCTGGAGTGCTGCAACTGTTGAATCGGGATGCAGAACAGTAGCCGTGATGCCTTTTTTTTTGAAAAAAAAGTGGGGCCGGGATTACATAGCAATGCCGGTGCTCTGCAAATTTATGGGACCCTGCCTGTTACCCGAATTTCGGAATCCGGATGACGAGATACGCCTGTACGACGCTCTGACAGAGCAGCTTCCGACGGGACTGGCGGCCTTCGAGCAGGACATGAATTACGGCGTAACCAACTGGCTGCCCTTCTACTGGAAAGGATTCAGTCAGACAACAAGATATTCCTATATTATTGACCTGCAGCAAAGGGAAAGTGATATCTGGGAGCGTATCAGCCGGAATTACCGGAGAAAAATCCGGAAGGCTGAGAGTACGCTCCGTGTAGTTGATAATCTGCCCACATCTGAACTCAGGCGGCTGGTTGACCTGAGCTTCTCGCGACAAGGGCTGAAGCCGCCCTTCTGCGCAGCGTTTTTGGAAAAATACGTGCGGGCTTTATCTGAAAATAACGCCTGCAAACTGTTTTTTGCCATTGATACCGAAAATAATGTACACTCTGCCGCCCTGCTCGCGTGGGACCGACAATCGGCCTATTATATCATGAGCGGCGATGACCCGCAACTTCGCTCCTCCGGCTCTGCACTCCTGTTGAAATGGACCGCTGTCATGTATGCCAAAAAGACGCTGAATCTCCATACATTTGACTTTGAGGGAAGTATGATCCGGGCAATAGAAGCAGGCAGGCGTGATTTTGGTGCCCGACAAATTCCCTATTTCAGAATCAGGAAAGAATGGAGCGTAATATGGAAAATCGGGAAATGGCTGTTCCGGTAGAGCGGTAAAAATCCCTTATCTTTACAGCGTGAAATATTTCTGTATGAAAGTTGTACTGGCTGGTTTGATTTCATTTGTCTTCTGTCTGCATCTGGCAGCGCAGGAAATTCAAATTAATGAAGAGCCTGCGATATCAGACCTTTTCAGTACATGGGTTGAAAACAACCGCGCCAAACCCCGGATCAGCGGATGGAGGGTACAGATTATGTCCACAACTGACCGGATGCAGGTGGAGTCGGGGAGAGAAAGATTCCGGCAGGAATACCCGGAAATCCCGGCAGCCTGGTTGCTGGAAAAACCCTACTACAAACTGAGAGTCGGAGCATTCCGCACCAGGCAGGAGGCGATGGCATTCATAGCGGCACTGGAAGGGTGGCAGGGCGCCTATCCGGCCAGAGACAACAATATTCACCCCAGAGATTTTCTGGAACAATAAAAACATAAACATTGGCCACCGGAAATTCATCATTCAGTTTCAACCAGATAGACAGACCGTTATTGGGCATCTACGTTACGCTCACTGTACTGGGCTGGCTGATGATTTATTCGGTTACCTACAATCCCGATAACCCGTTGTCATTCCTTGACCTGGGTGCGCTGGCCGGCAAACAGATGTTCTTTATCATCTTCTGTTATGCCGTTATGTTTGTCATACTGATGACCGAATGGACGATCTGGCGCACTTTTTCTCCTGTTTTTTACATAGTGAGCATATTACTGCTACCCGGCACTATCATATTCGGTCGGGAGGTAAACGGTGCAAATGCCTGGTATCAGCTGGGGGGCTTCACTTTTCAGCCATCGGAACTGGCCAAGTTTGGTACCTGCCTGGCTATGGCCACCCACCTGAGCTCCACAAGCGTTGATCTCCGAAACTGGCGCAACAGGCTGATCGCGCTGGGTATTTTTATGCTGCCCGTACTGCTCATCCTGTTACAGCATGACACCGGCTCTGCCCTGGTATTTTTCTCTTTTCTGCTTGTTTTATACCGGGAAGGTCTGCCATCTTCCTGGTATGTAGTGGGTTTCAGCACGGTCGCACTGGTTATCCTGGGATTGAAATTTGATCAGCCGGCATACGTGGTGGCTTCACTGATTGCAGTGTCCAACGCCCTGCTGATCAGACGTTTCCGGGGTGACCGCAGAGTCTGGTGGGCGGTTTTTGCAGCCCTTATTCCTGCTACTGTCTGGTGGGAGTCAATTTATGATTGGCTGATGAAAGAGGTATTGATGACAGATCCCCAGTCGTCCGGCAACCCTCATTTATTCGTCCTGATACCGCACCTGATACTGTTTGTCTCAGTATTTTTGCCCAATTACCTGAAAAAAACCAGCTTGATCCAGCGGCAAATGCAATTATGGCTGTTTTTGCTTGTAATGGCCGGAAGCGTTGTATTTGCTGCCAACTTTGCGTGTTACAAACTGTTGGCGCCTCACCAGCAGCAACGCATCAAGATATGGCTGCGTCCCGAAGAAGCTGAGGCCAACGCCCGCGGGGCAGGCTACAACCTGATCCATTCCAAAATGGCTATTGGCGCAGGCGGCTTCCTCGGCAAAGGTCTTCTGGAGGGCAACATGACCAAACTGAAGTATGTACCCAAACAGGAAACTGATTATATTTTCTGTACCGTGGGCGAGGAACACGGTTTCCTCGGTGTAGCCTCCATGATCGCACTTTTCGTCTGGCTCCTCGTACGAATCAGCATTATTGCCGAACGACAACGATCCAATTTTTCAAGGGTATATGCCTACGGAGTGGCCGGTATTGTGTTCGTCCACTTCATCGTAAACATTGGCATGACCATGGGATTAGTACCCACGATCGGTATCCCCCTTCCGTTTATCAGCTATGGCGGATCTTCTCTCATTGGTTTCACCCTGATGATCGCCGTACTGTTGAAACTGGACAGCAACCGCAATCTGGCCTGACAATTATCGGGCATATGCTGCAAGCCACTTGCACTCCTTCACTATGGCATTGTAGAATTTCGTACCGGAATAATTATTGATCAGCAGATCGTAATGCCTGAAATAATCTTCGGGAAGATCGGGAATCATTCCTGTTCCGGGCCTGTAAGCGCAGACAGGGTCGCAGAACCACTGTTTCTGCCGGCAGCGCGCAGCCATAAATGCCGCCCGAGCACCAATTTCGGGGTTTTTCTGCGAGGCAGCAAGTGCTTTTTCAAAATACGACAGCGGTACACTCATATCGGTATTTTCCCGATTACCCACGGGTGAGCCTGCCAGTGAAAAGACCGGCCCCTGTGCCAGCCTCACCTGATTGTAACCGCTCCGATATGAGTCGGTTACCTCCCACTCATATCCGAAATAAGACATATTATAGTATGCCACGCCAATTCGGTACCACCAGGCAGCAGCCGTGGAATCGCCCAGCGCCTCCGCCGTCTTGGCCCTGAATTCCATATCCAGAATTTTTTCCGCAATCTCAAGCCGGTTCAGCAGCAGACTGTCGCTGACCACCCGATGTACTTTCTCCCCCACTTTCTCCCTGAACGGTGTAAACCGGGGCATTTTGGCAGCTTCCACCTGAGAAATGGTACGCATAATAGCAACCGCTGCCTCCGGTTTGCCCTGACTCAGGAAATAAGCGCCCTTCAGTTCCAGCAGATACGCTTTCACCCTGTCGGGGTTTGTATCAATCTGCATTGTCTTGACCAGTAATATCGGATTGCTGGCCTCTGTCAACAGCAACAAATCATCATATACCTCTACCCCCGGATTCAGACTGATGGTATTCGGCGGCCATGCTACCAGAATAGCCTTGCCCGGATGCCCGGCGCCAGCATAGGCAGCCGATACCCATTGCCGGAGGAAGGGTTCAAAGGCTGGATTCAATTTGAATGCCTCATTCTCCATGATAGCATAGAATTGCGCATCCGCTCCACTCACCCCCGGATTGAAGTTCATGATTTCGAGGAGACATCGCCATATTTTTATCTGTTTCAGCAGCGCCTCTTCGTAAGGCTCATCATCATCAAGATCATCTTCGAGGCGATCCCAGCGCTTTTCGGCGGCATACCCGTCGCCTGCCAACAGCTCCAGATACCCTTCTATCCCGCGCCACAGTTTCAGGTTGGGGTACTTCTTCTCGCGGGTAATCTGCCTGACGAACTTCTGCAGGTTCAGCAAGCGCCTCACACCATCTTCCTGACTTGTTCTGCCCACAGCCTTGCCACGCATCTGGTCGGTAACGGCCGTTCGAAGAAACACCTTTTCTATTTCCTGCACTTCGCTGACAAGCATCAGGTCCAGTTGAGGGTTACCCGGGTCGAGATCATATACCTGCATCATATCTTCGAGCAGGTGCGCGCGCGAACCGCCAGCACGAAGCACGTACAGTGTACTTTTTTCAGCATCTGTCTGGCACAGGCGAAGTGCCTTGTCCCAATCTGCATCGTTTCTGATCATAAAACTCCTGTATGCCTGTGCGCGCTTCGACGGACTGTGCCTGAAAACGAGTGAATACAGATAGGCTGCCTCCGGGTAACGGCCGAGCTTCTGCTGGGCGCCCGCCACATGTCCCAATATCCAGAAATGAATAATACTGGCTTTTTTCCTCTGAATTTTCGGGAAAAGTGTCTCATACAAATTCACCGCCTCAGAGTACTGCCCGGCATAATGCGCCAGTCTGACCAACTGATACAGATAACGCATACGAATGAAATGCGACTCGGCATTTCGAAACTGATCTTTACCCTGCTCGATCAGACTCAGCATTTCGTCGGTATATCGCCTGCGCGCCTCCCAACCGCCCCGGTTGCTCACATAAGGTTCGCAGCGTTTGGCAAAAACCAGGTATGCAGTAACCTCCAGACAGCCATTCCAGGAGATCATTTCAGCAAATGTGTTTCCCGCCAGCTGGCCGGGCAACAGCGTTTTGCGGGTTGAATCGGCCGCCGCACGCTCAAGTGCCATAATATCTCCGGCAGAAGCACTGTACACCACCCTTGCCACATCTGCCGGATCCGGCTGACCACAGAAACGCTCTCTCCACTCTTCTATATTCTCCGACATCTGAATTTCTTCCAGTTTGTCGAAATAGAACCGCTCGTAATAATCGTCCCAGCGCGCAAAAAAGGGAGCATAGGCTGCCGATTTGTTAATGATACCCGGATCCAGAAAAGAATATCCGTAAAAAGGCTCGATCGAACCGGCGCAGGCGCCATTTCCTTCACCCCGATCCGGTATGGAAGGATCGAATGAGGAGAGCAGTATCAGCACTGCAGCAGAAGCAATCAATCTGCTCATTGGGCTGTTCGGACGGAGTCGGCCAGTTGACATACGGATCTGATCAGGGGCGCTGGAAACGCCCGGGGTGTGGTGTTGTCTATATGAAAAAAAGCGATGGTGGCATTGTCTGCGAGGTTGGCGCCAGCCGCCAGCAGCGCCGATTCTCTGAGTAACGCGGGAGAAATAACCTCCTGTCTCAGAAAATCCCCGGGGCGAAGATAATGCCCGTTCTGAAATGTACCGCGCTCCAGTACGCCTGTTGGCAGCCGATCGTCACAGCCAGGCAGTATTTTCCAGAGCTCATCGTCTCTGAAAACCAGTGTCCAGGAGAAAGCAGGCAAGGCTACATCGAGAGGTAGCGGATAAATAGCCGGAGCGCCGGTCAGATATTTTCTGGCATCTTCGGGCTTGAAAATAGAGTTGGATTCACTCACCACATCAATCTCTCCGGTGTTATACAACATGAGCATGCCACGATCAGCTGGCGGAACTCCCGTCTGCTCCGGAAATTTATACTGATGCAGACGGATGGTGGCACTCAGAATCGCTCCCTGTGGCAGGTATTCTCTAATCTTTTCCAATAACCGGAAAAAACCCTCCCGGGTACCCGGCGTCCAGTCGCAGTCAACCTGAAACTCGCGCGTGCCCATGCCACCCGCCCGCACGAGAGATGCGGCGATCTTTTCCGCCAGCCAGCCGGACTTTTCATCATCAGTAAGTCTGCGGATAGTTTCGTTCGTTATGAACACAACCGGTACTATCTCCAGCCGCGATAATCCGGCAGTATCAGCCACCATGAGTTGCGAATACGGCACAACAGAGCCATCAGCCGGGTCAAGACCGACATCAAGTGCTTTCACATACATCTTCCTGCAGCCGGTGGATGCAAGATAATCCGACAGGGTTTCAGACAGTGCCAGGGTAGTCTGCCAGTAATAAAACGCTGGTTTCAGCGACTCCGGCGACCTGCCCGTACAACCAAAAAGCATTGAAAGCGTTATGAGAGAAGCGAATTTCCACATGAATGCGTGGTTTTGATGCAAAGCTATTCCAAGCAGTTATCTTTGCTGCCCTTTTTTTGAAAATATGAAATATCTGATCACAGGCCTCGGCAATATCGGCTACGATTACGACGACACACGTCACAACATCGGATTTGACGTGTTGAACTTTATCTGCTCCTCACTGGGCGGCAACTGGAAAGGCGATCACCACGGAGACCTCGCCGAGGTGAAATGGAAAGGCCGTACCCTGATCCTGCTGAAACCCAATACGTTCATGAACCTGAGCGGGAAAGCGGTCCGCTACTGGCTGCAGAAGGAAAAAATTCCCGTAGAGAACAGTCTGGTTATTTGCGACGATCTGAATCTGGACTTCGGGAAGCTCCGTCTCCGGGGAAAGGGTTCTGATGGCGGGCATAACGGTCTGAAAAATATTCAGGAGCTTCTCGGCGGCGATACCTACCCTCGCCTGCGTGTAGGTATCGGAAATAACTTCTCAAAAGGCAAACAGGTCAATTTTGTACTGGGCAAATGGAGTGAGGACGAAAAAGCCGAACTTCCGCACATCCTCGAACATTGCACCGAAGTAATAAAAACATTTGTCACGCTCGGGCCTGAACGCGCCATGAATACCACGGCGTCCCGCAAAAAAGACTGAAACAGGCCGGCATTCCAAAAAAAAATTGAAGTATGGAAGAAAACAAACCATCCGCCGACGAAACAAAGGGCGGAACAGGACAACGCGCCATGAAACAATGGTCGAAAATGCGTGGAGAAAATTCCTGGACCATGTTCAAAGTGATGGCAGAATTTGTGGACGGCTTTGAAGTGCTCAATAATCTGGGGCCCTGCGTGTCCATTTTTGGCTCTGCCCGTACCAAACCGGGTACCTATTACTATGAGTTGGCCGTAAAAGTTGCCAGTAAACTTACCGAAGAGGGATACGGAATTATCACGGGTGGCGGGCCCGGTATCATGGAGGCCGGAAACAGGGGCGCCTGGATGAAACAGGGCACCTCCATCGGACTGAATATTGATTTGCCCTTCGAACAGCATCACAACGCCTTCATTGCACCCGAACACAACCTGAAACACCGCTATTTCTTTGTTCGAAAGGTGATGTTTGTCAAATACGCACAAGGCTTCGTGGTTATGCCCGGCGGGTTCGGCACCCTCGACGAGCTGTTTGAGGTACTAACGCTGGTTCAAACCAACAAGATTACACCTGTGCCTATAGTTCTGATGGGCAAGGAGTTCTGGGAGGGTCTGCGCGACTGGATTGTGGAGATCATGCTGAAGCGTCATCACAATATTGCTGAAAAAGACCTGGATCTTTTCCTCGTCACTGACGATCCCGACGAGGCCGTTCAGCACATCAACAAGTTTTACGCGGGTAATGAGGAAGAGTTGTCGCCCAACTTTGAACTCTGACCCCGAGTCAAAAAAAATCCCGAATTCTTTCAACAAGGAAAGAATTCGGGAATATCAAACAAAAACAAGTAATTGCTTCTTACTTGGCAGCGCGTGATTTTTCAATCACAGCCTTGGCGATACCATCAGGAGCGGCAGCATAGTGGCTGAACTCCATAGTGGAAGATGCACGGCCGGAAGTGAGGGTACGCAGCTGTGTTACGTAACCGAACATTTCGGCGAGTGGCACTTCTGCCTGGATAGCCACGGCGCCGCCCATACGGGTTTCCTGGCCTTTCGGCATACCGCGACGGCGGTTCAGGTCACCGATAACCGGGCCCACGTACTCTTCAGGTGTGATTACCTCGAGTTTCATGATTGGCTCCATGATTTGCGGCTTGCACTTTGGAGCAGCTTCGCGGAAACCGTCTTTGGCGCAAAGTTCGAATGCGATCGGTTTGGAGTCAACGGCGTGCATACCACCGTCCACTACGCGCACCTTCATGGAATCAATGTTGTAGCCGGCGAGGATACCATTGTTCATCATCTGGGTGAAACCGTCGGAAATAGGCTTCTGGTAGTTCTTGTCAATGGCGCCACCTACGATAGCCCACTCGAACTGCAGCTTCTTCTTGCCGCTCTTGAAGTCGTCGGACTCGAGGAATGCAGCATCAGCGGGGCCGAGCTCAAATTCCATATCGGCGAACAGACCGGAACCACCCGACTGCTTCTTCAGGCGCTCGCGGTGAGCAGTAGTGGTAGTCAGAGCCTCCTTGTAGTTTACCTGTGGTGCGCCCTGGTTGCATTCCACCTTGAATTCGCGGCGGAGGCGATCCACGATGATTTCCAGGTGCAACTCACCCATACCGGAGATAACCGTCTGATTGGTATCTTCGTCGTAGCGGACGCGGAAAGTCGGATCTTCTTCAGCCAGCTTGTTGAGGGCCATACCGAGTTTGTCGAGATCCTTCTGTGTTTTGGGTTCAACGGCCAGACCGATAACCGGTTCGGGGAACACCATGGATTCGAGCACGATCGGGTGTGCCACATCACAAAGGGTGTCACCGGTACGGATATCCTTGAAGCCTACAGCGGCCGCGATATCGCCCGCTTCTACGGAGTCAATCGGGTTCTGCTTGTTGGCGTGCATCTGGTACAGACGGCTGATACGCTCCTTGTCGCCGGTACGCGTATTCAGCACATAAGAACCGGCATCCAGTTTACCAGAGTAAACGCGGATAAAGCACAGACGACCCACGAACGGATCGGTAGCGATTTTGAATGCGAGTGCCGTGAAGGGATCCTGAAGTGTAGGGCGACGGGATACTTCGGCATCCGTTTTCGGATCGGTACCTGTTACCGCTTCGATATCGAGCGGAGAGGGCAGGTAGTAGCATGCGGCGTCGAGGCAAGCCTGAACACCCTTGTTTTTGAAGGCTGAGCCACACATAACGGGCGTCATCTTCAGGTCGCACACAGCGGCGCGTACGGCGGCGCGCATTTCCTCTACTGTGATAGAATCCGGGTCTTCGAAGAATTTCTCCATCAGACCGTCGTCGTAGCCGGCGATCTCTTCGATCAGGGCCTGGCGCTGTTCGTGCACTGTAGCCTTGAGATCTTCCGGGATCGGCACAACTTCATAAGTCATACCCTGGTCGGCTTCATTCCAGATAACAGCCTGATTGGTTACGAGATCCACCACACCTTTGAAGTTGTGTTCGGAGCCGATAGGTACCTGGAGAGGAATAGCGTTGGCGCCAAGTTTTGCCTTCATATCTTTCACCACCATGGTGAAATCGGAGCCGGCGCGGTCCATTTTATTGACGAAGCCGATACGCGGAACGCGGTAGTTATCGGCGAGGCGCCAGTTGGTTTCCGATTGCGGCTCAACACCGTCAACGGCAGAAAAGAGGAATACCAGTCCGTCGAGAACGCGCAGTGAGCGGTTCACCTCCACGGTAAAGTCCACGTGGCCGGGGGTATCAATGATATTGAAATCGTATGTCTGACCTTCTACCGCCCACTGGCACTTGGTAGCCGCGGAAGTGATCGTGATACCACGCTCCTGTTCCTGCTCCATCCAGTCCATGGTGGCAGCACCTTCGTGAACCTCACCGATTTTGTGTGTTACGCCGGTGTAGTAGAGAGTACGTTCGGTAAAAGTTGTCTTGCCCGCGTCAATGTGGGCGGCAATTCCGATGTTACGGGTGAACCGCAGATCCTTTGCCATGAATTTTCAAGTTAAGATGAATGATTGTTAAAATTTGAGTGAATTTCGCAAACAGAAGACCGGTCCTGATTTGCACGCCTTTAAAAACGCCAAAACCGCCTAAAATGGTTCCCGCAGCCCTGAGGGGAGCGGGGACCATTTTGGCGGCAATGTCCAAATAAAGACCCGCTCAGGCCCGGAAGTGGGCGAAAGCGCGGTTGGCTTCGGCCATCTTGTGGGTGTCTTCGCGTTTTTTTACAGCCTGTCCTTCGCCTTTGGATGCGGCGATTACTTCGGCTGCGAGCTTTTCAGCCATACCCTTGCCACTGCGGGCGCGGGCATATTTTATGAGCCATTTCATTCCGATGGAGATCTTGCGGCTTGCCGGAAGTTCGGTCGGAATCTGGAAGGTGGCGCCACCGATACGGCGGCTGCGTACCTCCACTTGGGGCATGACGTTGTTGAGTGCTTTTTTCCACACTTGCAACTCGTCCTCGTTGGTGCGGCTCTTTACGATGTCAAGTGCATCGTAAAAAATACCAAAAGCAACGCCCTTCTTGCCGTCCCACATCAGGTTATTGACGAAACGTGTTACCAACGTATCGCTATAACGAGGATCGGGAGCCAATACTCGAGGTTTCGGTTTGTGCTTACGCATTTTGAATTAATGTGTGATGAATGAATTTGGTGAAAGCGGCCGGCGGACACGAGGTGAACACGGGCTGCAACGGGTGAAGAATTACTTCTTCGGGCGCTTGGTTCCGTACTTGGAACGGCTCTTGTTGCGCTTTACAACACCGGCGGTGTCGAGGGCGCCACGTACGATGGTGTAACGAACACCCGGGAGGTCTTTTACACGACCGCCACGAACCAGCACGATAGAGTGCTCCTGCAGGTTGTGACCTTCTCCCGGAATGTAGGCAATCACCTCGATACCGTTCACCAGACGCACTTTGGCAACTTTACGAAGCGCAGAATTCGGCTTCTTTGGAGTCGTAGTATATACACGTGTGCATACACCCCGCTTCTGCGGGCTCGACGCCAGAGCGCGGCTCTTGCTCTTGTATTCCACCTTTTCGCGACTGTTGCGAACCAACTGGTTGATAGTAGGCATACCTT
>JBDLWO010000017.1:0-2990 GCA_039804245.1 Bacteroidota bacterium | reverse complement strand
ACTCCCTGTACATCGGTCACCTGCCAGGCGATATGGTGTACTGCATGACCGGGCGTGTGCCAGGCAGTGAAGGAAACACCGCCATATTCAATTGTTTCGCCGTGATCGGGCGCGTACAACTGATTTTCCGGGATGGGCTGCATTTCACCCCAGAGCTTGCCCATGTTGTCTCCATAGATCATTCTGGCCGAGTTGTACAGCTTTTCGGGCGAAGCGAGATGGGGGAGCCCTTTAGGATGTACATATATAGTGGCGCCTTTTTCGGCGAAGGCCCAGGCTGCACCGGCGTGGTCGAAATGGATGTGCGACAGGAAAACGCGGCTGAAATCGGACAATTTCATACTGCGTGCTGCGAGCGCTTCCTCAAGGTGGGGCAGGGTAGAGGCCGGGCCGCACTCGATGAGAACAGGGCCATCGGCTGTTTCCACTACAAAAACGGCGATGGCGTGTTCCAGTTCGAGGAAAAGGAGGTCGAGAGTGTGTATATCGGGCACGTTGGAAAATTGAAAAGTGGCCGCGAAGATAATGGGTTTGGCCGATGGAGCAGTTGCAGGATAATGTGTAATTTTGCGGGACTTAACCAATTCGTCCCATGACAGTCAAAACCATTGCCGAATTCCAGGCTGAAGGCCGCAGTCCCGAAATTCTTTTTTGGGTGGGTTGTGCCGGCAGTTACGATGCACGAGCGCAGAAGGTAACGCGCGCGCTTTGCGAGATTCTCGAACATGCCGGAGTGGCCTATGCCATTCTCGGTCAGGAAGAGCGCTGCTCGGGTGACCCGGCGCGCCGTGCCGGTAATGAATTCCTGTTTCAGATGACGGCTGCCATGAACATAGAAACCCTGAATATGTACGGGGTGCAGAAAATCGTGACTGCCTGTCCGCACTGTTTCAATACTCTTAAAAATGAATATCCGCAGTTGGGCGGCAACTACGATGTGGTTCATCATACCCAGCTGATCAATGAGCTTATTACCTCCGGTCGCCTCAAGCTGAAGGAGGGGGGTGAATTCAAAGGGAAGCGGATTACCTACCACGATTCCTGTTATATGGGCCGCGTGAATGGCGTGTATGAGGCTCCCCGCGCACTGCTCGAGGCACTTGATGTGGACCTCGTTGAAATGAAGCGCTCGCGTACCAACGGCCTCTGCTGCGGAGCCGGGGGCGCCCAGATGTGGAAGGAAGACGAACCTGGCGACAAGCGTATCAATCTGGAAAGAGCAGATGAGGCACTCCTCACCCATGCGGATGCGGTAGCTGCCAACTGCCCGTTTTGTATTACCATGTTGCAGGATGGTCTCAAGGCCCGCGAAAAAAATGATCAGGTACCTGTTTACGACCTGTCGGAAATGATACTTTCACGACTCGGATAACTATCGTTTCCCCTACCTTTGCAGCCCTTTTCAACCGGAAGTCATGTCAGTAACACCTTCTATTGCCGCCCTCAGCCATTTTTCACCTGATTCCCGCGTATGGGTTTACCAGAGTAACCGGGAATTGCTTCCTGAAGAATGTGTACAGGTGCAGCACGCACTGGGTGAATTTTGTCATCAGTGGACAGCCCATAACCAGCAACTGAAAGCCGTATCGGAGGTAATTGAAGGACGCTATCTTGTTCTGATGGTGGACGAATCGCAGGCGGGCGCCAGTGGTTGTTCCATTGACAAATCGGTGCATTTTCTGGAGGAGCTCGGTCGTGCTATCGGCGCCGACCTCTTCGAAAGAATGCGGTTCGGCTGGCTGGACAAGGATGGTACACTGCACACTGCTGACAGGCAGGGGCTCTCTGACGCTTTTGGTGCGCAAATAATTTCCGAAGAAACACTGATGGTGAATACACTGGTACAGAACAAACGGGAACTGCAGGAAAAATGGTTGGTCCCTCTGAGCCAGAGTTGGCATAAAAGATTGATTTAACCTGTAAATTCGTCTAAAAACAGGCGACAAATAAACAATGAAAGTAGCAGTAGTCGGCGCAACAGGACTGGTTGGTACCAAGATGTTGCAGGTGCTCGAGGAGCGCAATTTCCCCATCACGAAACTTTTTCCCGTTGCCAGCGAGCGCTCGGTGGGTAAAACGATCAAATTTGCGGGTAAGCGGCACAAAATTATCAGTCTGGAAGCGGCTGTCGGTAAAAAGCCCGACATAGCCATCTTCTCTGCGGGTGGCAGTATCTCCAAAGACTGGGCGCCTCGTTTTGCCGAGAAAGGTACGGTAGTTATTGACAACTCATCTGCCTGGCGTATGGATCCGGACAAAAAGCTGGTAGTGCCGGAGGTCAATGCAGGTGTACTCACCAAAAAAGATAAAATCATTGCCAATCCGAACTGCTCAACCATTCAAATGGTGGTGGCGCTGAAACCCCTGCACGACAAATACCGGATCAGGCGCGTGGTGGTGAGTACCTACCAGAGCGTAACCGGTACCGGCGTGAAGGCTGTCAACCAGCTGATGAACGAGCGGAAAGGAAAATCGGGCGCGCGCGCGTACCCATACCAGATAGATCTGAATCTGCTGCCTCACATTGATGTGTTTACCGAAAACGGCTACACAAAAGAAGAGATGAAGATGGTGAACGAGACCATGAAAATTATGGGAGACGACACCATCAGGGTGACAGCCACCACCGTGCGGGTGCCGGTAATCGGCGGCCACTCTGAATCAGTGAATGTAGAGTTTGAGCGCGATTTTGACCTGAACGAAGTTCGCCAGCTCCTGTCTTCTGCTCCCGGTGTGGTGCTCCAGGACGACCCGTCGGCCCTGCTTTACCCCATGCCACTGATGGCTCACGACAGAGATGAAGTGTTTGTAGGTCGCCTTCGCCGCGACGAAAGTCAGCCGAACACCCTTAATATGTGGGTGGTGAGCGATAATTTGCGCAAGGGAGCGGCTACAAATGCTGTTCAGATCGCAGAATATCTCATTTCACAAGGCATTTTAAAACTAAAATTGAAAAAGACCACTTCCCCTGCGTAAATTTGCGGGGTCAA
>JBDLWO010000016.1:0-4370 GCA_039804245.1 Bacteroidota bacterium | reverse complement strand
GTGTGTGTATGAGTGTGAGTGAGTTAATCAGCGGGACTGACGCCGGGGATTGGTTCGGTCAGCCATTCTGATATTGATTTTGTAGTGCTGTCAAAATTGATACCGACTCCGATTATCTGTTTGCCAGCAAGCTGACGAGGTGTGTGCTGAAAGACTGCCGAACTTCTTCATTTGGGTAGCCCAGTATATAAACAATGCCCCCGTTGGGTAATTTTTTCTGATCTTTCAGCGTCAGATAGCCTGTCTGGAAGAGCAGGCTTGTAATTCCGGTATTGGATAAATCTGCTCCCTGCATGGTTGAGAAACCGGCCTCCCTCCATTCCATGTCATTGGGCAGAAAACCTTCCTCCTGAATTTTTTTTACCAGAAAGGTTGGTGTTCCTGTTTCAAACCAGAAATTATTGAATGTACCAGTCGGATTAGCTTCAGAAAAGTAATTCAGGAGCGAAAACGGGCAATAAAGCGTATTTTTTGCATCCCAGGAATAGCCATTATACCAGCGCTTGAGTTGTATTTTCCATTCTTGCGGGTCCAGCTGGTTATTCGTGATCAGTTCATCCATACAGGGGGCGAAATCTCTTTCGAGTTCATGCTGACTGATTCCCAGCATATTGGCGAAAACCGGAGAAAGCGAAAGGTCCTGCAGGTTATTCAGATCGGAAAAAATCGAAACTTTACCGAGTTTGGATACTCCAGTCAGCAGGCAGAAGTGCACATAAGCATCCTGAGATTTGAGTGTTCCATAAAAATTCTTCAAATCCCCCAGATTTGCATCCGCCTGTGGACTTCCGAGGTAATCGGTAACAGGTTTATCGTATTCATCCACCAGTATGACCGACTTTCCCAATTTGTGCAAAAGCTCTGTGAATTTTGCCTTGGAGCCATCTTTGGCCTCCAGAGTTATGCCTTTTTGGCGGGCCTGTTCCGTAATTGTTTTATCGAGTTCAGCTTCAAGTGAATTATTTCTGTAATTCATGGAGTTGAAGTCGATATAAATTACCGGAAGTTCTAACCACTCATAATTATTTTCAATCCAGAGGCCTTTGAACAGCTCTTTTTGTGCTTCGAATATCGCTTTGATTGTACTCAGCATCAGCGATTTACCGAATCGCCGCGGTCTGCTTATGAATGTAAAGCGGCTACCCATGGTTATCAACCTTGCGTAATCTGCCGTTTTGTCAACATACAGATAATTTCCCTGACGGAGTGTCTCGAAGGTTTGTATGCCTATGGGAAGTTTTGGAGGCAATGTTTCAGTATCTTCTATACCCTAAATACACCCTATACCCTGAATATACCCTATTCAAAAAACTCCCTTACCGCCCTGGTTATCGTCTCCAGGTTATCATCGGACAGCTCGGAGTGCATCGGCAGGGAGAACACGCGGGCACAGAGGTCTTCGGTGACGGGGAGCGTGACGCTATTCCAGTAGGGGGCGAAGGCTTTTTGTTCGTAGAGTGGCACGGGGTAGTAGATCATCATAGGGATGCCCCGGTTGTTCAAATGCACTTTCAGGGCATCCCGCGTGACTGTGGGGTTTGTAGTATCAAGACGAAGAGTGTACTGATGAAATACGTGAGTACTTTGCACATTCCTGCCGGGGATTAAAAGGGAAGGTATTTCGCGGAACGCTTCATCATAGCGGGCCGCTGCGCTTGCGCGGGCGTGATTGTATGTGTCGAGGTGTTTCAGTTTGGCGTTGAGCACCACGGCCTGCATGGAGTCGAGGCGGGAGTTGACGCCGAGGGTGTCGTGGTAGTACTGTTTCGACTGGCCGTGGTTGGCGATCATGCGGATTTTATCGGCGAGGGTATCGTCGTTGGTCATGAGCGCGCCGCCGTCGCCGTAGCAGCCAAGGTTTTTGGAGGGGAAGAAGGAGGTGCAGCCGATGTGACCGAGGGCACCTGATTTCCCGCTGAGGGTCGCGGAGCTGTAATCTGCTCCGATGGCCTGCGCGTTGTCCTCGATGACGTACAGGTTATGCTTCCGGGCCAGGGCCATGATGCCTTCCATGTCGGCGCACTGTCCGAACAGGTGTACCGGCACGATGGCTTTGGTGCGCGGGGTGATGGCTTTCTCTGCCAGTTCCGGGGTGATATTGAAGGTTTCGGGATCCACATCGGTCATGACGGGCGTAAGGCCCAGCAGGCCGATGACCTCTGCGGTGGCCACGTAGGTGAATGCCGGCACGATGACCTCGTCGCCGGGCTGGAGGCCGAGGGCCATCATGGCGATCTGGAGGGCGTCGGTGCCGTTGGCGCACGGGATGACGTGTTTCACGCCCAGGTACTGCTCGAGGTTGGCCTGAAAGGATTTTACCGCCGGTCCGTTGATGAAGGTGGTTGTATCGAGCACCTCTTTCATCCCGGCGTCTATCTCGTCTTTGATCTTGAGATACTGGGTTTTGAGGTCAACCATTGGGAGCATAGCGGGCGTAAATAAGTGGTTAATTTTGTCGGGATCTGTATCAGATTTCAAGGGAAACAACAAATTCCTCTCCTATTTCCTGAAAAAGTACGGTTTTCCCGAGATTTTTTGCTGCATTCCACACCAAAGGAAGTCCGCGACCGAGTTTGTCGACATAGCGAAGGTTCTCCATGAACTTCAGGATGACCGGGTTTACGGCGTAAGACACTCCTGCGCTCAGTTTTTCCACCGTTATGGTATTGGGCAGTCTGCCGGGGCTGTGTACTTCGAGTCGGTCATCAAAGAGGAATACCCTTATTCTGCTTCCGGAGATGGAGTAGTTTCTGTGAATACAGGCATTTACAATAATCTCCCTGAAAACGCGATCCTGATAAACGGGCTCCAATGGCACTGTTTTGGTGCCTTCGATGGTCGATCCAAGCGTCAGGCTGTTTTTGATGAGCGCCACGCAGGTATCTATCTGATTATCAATTGTACCAGATATTACCTGGTGGTTTATCAGCAGATCAGAGATTTCTCTTCCTTTATATTGGGCGAATGAGACCGATGCGTTGTGCAGGTATCTTTGTGGATTGATACCGAAAACCATAAGTCCGCCCACCGTAACATTTCCTTCATCAGTAAGTACATCTACATTTCGGAGCAGTCGTTCCTTGTCAGCCTCTTCATTAAAATCCAGTCCGTACTGATCGAAGTAAGTGTGGATTTTATACAGGTTCAGGTCATTGACTGAAGTTTTCTCCACGCCAACCTGATCGTAGTGGAAACTGCCGCTTTGCTGAAACATCCGCATCAGTTCAACCTGAGATGGTGTTCTGTTAGTGGATCCGACCCTGATGTAGTTCTTTCCTGAAACAGACTGATAGGGCTTGTGTTTCCCTTTTGGCACATCAATACACAGCAGATTATTACCCTGATAATCAAGTATTTGCGAATCAACATTCAGGGGTGGCACCACTGCATCGCGTGCTATATTGGAGGCCCAGGTTTCGTTTTGTTTACCGGTATCAACACCGGATACTGTGCCATCATCTTCAACTCCGACCAGAATAACCCCGCCATTGGTATTGGCGAAGGATATCATTTCCCTTGCCACCATTTCGGGTGTTGTTGCGGCGCTTTTGAATTCGACTGCGGAGTTTTCGCCCTGGGAGAGGATGTCGGTGATCTGTATCAAGGGGTGGTATTAACCAATCTTTCCGTTGAGATTGTCTTGTATTGGTATTTTCCTGAGGTCAACAGTTGCAAATAACAGAATTTTTCTTTTAATTTTATGGTGGCAATCTCCCGACTACCGTTTTTCCGGCGTGTGGGTGGTTACCGGCATTTTTTTCACCTTAAAAACCATTTTTATGGCACACAGCAAATCCGACGTTTGGGTACACCTTGTTTTCAGCACGAAGTATCGGGCGGAGATGATTAATGGGGAGGTTGAGGCTGCTCTTTATGCTGAAATTACCCATCAGTTCATGAAGCTTAACTGCATCGTTCACAAAATTAATGGCGTTGGAGATCATGTGCATGTATTAGCCTGGATAGACCTGAGATATTCTATCAGCGAAGTTGTATGCCGGGTCAAAGGGGGGTCATCTTATGCAATCAGAAGAAGACCGGAGTTAAATAGCGTATTTTCGTGGTCTGTGGGTTATTACGCTGCGTCTGTCAGCAAGTCTGACCTGGAAAGTGTGTCACGCTACATTGACAAGCAGAAGGAGCATCACAGGGGCAATCACTGGCCAGGAGTGTGAATCCCTCACGGTGTCTCAATAAACTGATGCCGGTTGTTTCATGCTACCCACGACTAAAGCCGTGGGTTAGGGCTTCGGCTCCGCTTCCCACGACTAAAGCCGTGGGTTAAGGCTTCGGCTCCGCTATATAATATGCGGACTTTGCTGGGGAACAAGGGATGACAACATCGCTGCACGGGATTATTATCCGGATGA
>JBDLWO010000015.1:0-3898 GCA_039804245.1 Bacteroidota bacterium | reverse complement strand
CGGCGGATATTTCCGTCTATCATTCCCTCATACCCGCGCATGATACCATAAATGTGCAGGTCGTTGTGGACAGCATTTCTGACAATGGCACGCACGGCAGCATTCATGCCGGGTGCATCGCCACCGGATGTGAACACGGCGATTCTCTTGATTTCTTTCGTCGGAATTATCTTCTTTTCTGTCATGTTTACAGGTCGTTTTCCTGCAGATGGTAGTCTGCCAGCGGGTAAATCGGTTTTCTTACAACAACGCCCATCTTTAATTTACGCTCCTCCATGCATTTTTCCAGTACCCCGCGGAAATGGTGCGCAATTGAACCCACAAAGTGAATGGGTACATGCTGATAACCATTGTATTTCAAAACGTGCCTGTCCAGAAACTCGCCCAGACTGGCCGATACAAGGCCCTGAACAAACGGGTGACTGATATTATCTCCCAGGAAACGGGTAAAGGACGCCAGGAATGCGTTGGCTCCTTTTTCATACACCCTGTCCTTCACAGCATCCTGTCCCTCCGGACAAACAGCATTGAATGCGGCATTCAGGTCGGCGGGCAGTTCGCGGTAAAACCAGGCCCGGAGCAGTGCTTTGCCCAGATGGGTACCGCTGCCCTCATCACCCAGCAACCAGCCCAGCGAGGGTACATTGTCGAGGATGTCTTTACCATCATAATAGCAGCTGTTGGAGCCTGTTCCGAGAATACATGCTATTCCCGCGTTGCGGCCACAAACAGAACGCGCCGCGCCAAGCAAATCGTGCTCTACCTCGATACGGGCATTTTTGAATATGCCGCCCAATGCATCGCTGACAATTCCTGCCCTGTAGTCGTCATGCACACCGGTTCCGTAAAAATATACCTCCTTTACCAGATCGGCATTCAGTTTCGGAACAAGCTGCTCCGCGACGATTGCCCTGATCTCGTCGGCACTGTGAAAAAAAGGGCTGAAACCTACGGTATTTTCAAGCTGTTGATCACGGCCCCCGTGTACCAGCAGCCAGTCACACTTGGTCGAGCCGCAATCTGCAATTATGACCATGTTGTTGATTTTATTTGACAAATGACTTCTTGTAAAAAATACACGAATTGGCGCAAATGTACTTCAATATGTCTTAAGTAAGTTCGTTTGTTCTTAACTCTTTTCTCCGGGAAATACTGTTTCGTATTCCCGGGTTCATTTTTCAGGCTTTTGCCTGTTTTTTTCATCCTTTTTCCGGTACGGACAGTGGCGGCAGCCGTTTTTGCAACAGTAGCCTCTTTTCAGGTGGTAATGTTCGGTGAAAACCAGATAGCCCCGTTCCATGTAGTAGTCCACGTTCTCCACCAGCGGGGCTTCCGGGTCTGTTGGATTTTTCTCTGTCATACAGGGCGACGGGTGGTTTGCCAGTTGATCAATTGCCAGTTTCCTTTGTTTTTACGGTAAACAGCCGTGTAAAGCATGAACACATCAAATGGTGTGTTGTTTAAAAGTCCGGTCACCTGAATTTCACCGTTAACGATGGCAGTGCGTCCGTAAAGCCTGACTCCTGCCTGTTTTCTGTCCATGCGCTGATAAATAATCCTGCCCGTTGAAATGGCGCTGATATGCTCCTCCCTGTTTTCTTTCATGGTATTGGAGTGAACATAGATCAGATCCTCCGACAGGTAATCGCGCAGGCGAGCAGTGTCGCGCTCCGTCATCATGCGGAAGCGGGTAAGTTCGCTGGCCAGAATCTGTTCTTTGCGCTGGCTCTGTGCTGTCGCCTGCGATGCTGTTATCATTACTGCCCAGACGAAGATCGGTATTACTTTTTTCAACATGGGGAAAAATAAGATTTGTTATTTTGCGCTCATAACACTCGGGGCACGCTTTTTGTTCTGTCAATTCGTTACACACTTTACTTTCACACATGCGTTTCAGATTCATAACCAACCTCCTTACGCTTGTTACAGCAGTTATTCTGTATCCCGCCGCTGCCCAAACGGGTTCCGGTGTGCTGAGAGATACGTTTTGCTCCGATCAGAATATAGTGGTTGGCGGACAGGTTTTCAATGCTGCCCGGCCGTCGGGCACTGTCGTTCTGCCCGGCGCAGCCTTCAACGGAGGCGACAGTACGGTACTGGTTGATCTACTTTATACCAAACCTGTTGAAATTAACTACACCATTACCCTTTGTGAAGGTGATACGGTTTATTTCAACGGAAATGCCTATCACGCTTTTATGAAATCGGGAACGGAGGTCATTCCGGGTACGCCCTGCGATTCCATATTCAGCGTGAAGGTGAATGCCCTGCCAGCTCCGTTCAGTTATGTCAGGGATACGCTTTGCCCCAATGACTTTTTGATGATCAATGGTACTGTTTACGATAAAAACCGCAGGGCAGGCTATGAAATCATCCGGAATGGCTCGTGGAGGGGCTGCGACTCTATCGTGGCAATTGATCTCGAATTCAGAAACTCGTGGATTTATGCTGGAGAGGATATGGAGGTTATCAAGGGGGATTTTGCCTGTATCTCTCCACTGTACGGCTTCGAGCCCGCCAGGGTTGAATGGATGCCCTATACCCCCTGTGCAGACAGCAGTTGCATTGACTCCTGTTTCAGGGTAACTGATCCAGTTGTCTTCACACTGATAGCAACTGACCCGGATGGCTGTGTCCTGATTGATGATATCCGTGTTCTGATATCCAAAAGAAATCGTGTGTACACCCCCAATGTGTTCAGTCCGAATGCTTACTGGCCCGATAATTATTTCTGGCTGAGTACCGACGGGGCTGTAGTAAACATCAAACGGTTTATAGTCGCCGACAGGTGGGGCGAAATTTTGTACGAAGCCACCAATATACCTCCAAACAGTCCGGAATACGGCTGGGATGGATACTTCAGGGGCAAGGCGATGATGCCCGATACCTATCTGTTCATTGCCGAACTTGAGCGGTACGATGGCACCGTTTTTCAGAACCAGGGCGGTTTTTCGTTGGTCAGATAATGTCTATTGCTTCAGTTTGTCTGCAAATTTCTCTCTGAACTTTTTCACTTTCGGGGTAATGATGTACGAGCAGTAACCCTGATTCGGATTGTCGCGGTAGTAGTTCTGGTGGTATTCCTCTGCCTTGTAGAACGTCTCCAATGCTGAAATTTCCGTCACAATCGGGTCGTCCCATGCTTCTGAGGCCTCTTTTTTGATGGCTTCTGCTGTTTCACGTTGCTGTTCACTGTGGTAATAAATCACTGAACGGTATTGCGTTCCGACGTCATTTCCCTGCCTGTTGAGGGTAGTGGGGTCGTGCACAGTGAAAAATACCCTCAGTACATCGGCATAGCTTACCTGGGCCGGGTCGAATGTAACCTGAACCACTTCAGCATGGCCTGTCATGCCGGAGCATACCTCCCTGTAGGTGGGATTCGATATGCGGCCTCCCGTATATCCGCTTTCTACTTTCAGAACGCCTCTCAACTCCTGATAAACGGCCTCCACACACCAGAAGCATCCGCCTCCGAGGGTGGCAATTTCAGTCTGACCGGATGGAACTGGTTCCGTGTTGGTTGAAGTAGTCATTTTCTGTGCGCTGTTTGTTGCCGGGTTACATGACGCAGCCAGCATGGTGATAAAGGTAATAGCAAGCAGGTTTTTCATCTGTTGATCATTTGAAACAAATAAACAGCGCAAAACGCGGCTTGTTCGACAGCTGCTCAATGTTCTCCGTATCTTTTTTCACCGGCAGTAACCGCAAATGGCAGTGCGTTCTGTAATGGAGGGAGCGGACAGGTAGCAAATACGGTGAAGGCACAGGGCGGATTGATGGCTTTGTTGAAGTCCAGTACGGTGTATCCGTTGTCTCCCGGCTTTTCAGCATATAAAAACCGGCCCGTACCATACGTTTCTGTACCACTCGTTTCATCCGAGAACAGGATGAACAG
>JBDLWO010000014.1:0-12143 GCA_039804245.1 Bacteroidota bacterium | reverse complement strand
TGCTCCATCTGCCGGGCACTGGAGGTGATAACCATGAGCATCTCTTCCACAGCATTCTCTGCCGAACTGAAGCGCTCCGAATGATCCTTCTTTTTCTGCTCGCAGTAACTCTCTACTACCTGTTTAACCAGGTCATCCTTGTTGTCAACAAAGGTGTACAGCGTTTTCTTGGAAATACCCAACTCCCGAGCCACATCATCCATCGTGACGCTCTTGATGCCAAGGCGCATGAAAAGGCCCTCGGCTACTCTCAACCACTTGTTTTGTTGTTCTGTAAACATAGATACACAATTAACGATGGAAACGTTTTTTAGTTTTAAAGTTTCCATTGTTTTTTTTGTATTAATTGTACCGTACACGGAAACTACGATTCAAACACTTTTATATATATTTCAGAGACATTTTACCTGTTTTCAACACCCGGAATAAAAAAAGCAGCCGGTGAAATTCCGGCTGCCACATAAAAACATTCAAATAATTTGACAAAAGAGGCTTTTTTTACAAAAAAACACTATATCTGCCGAAGAAATCCAATTTTCCCTATGGCATGGTCTTCTACCTGCCGGATTCCAGAAATATTGTCGAAACCGCGTTTGTTCAGCACAATATACAAGAATGAAAGGGGCTGATACTCCCATGAAAAGCGGATATTATAGTTTCTGGAGTTGCCATCGGTATTCTGCTGGTAAAAGGCTATCAGCTGAAGTCTGGCATTCAGCGCAAACCTGCCCTCTATACTGAACAGATCAACGGTTTTATTTTCCTGCTTCTCCCCCACTCCGCTGAACTGGTTGCGGTTCACGCGCCCCATCAGTGAAATGTGCGGTAAAGGGGCAAATTGCAGGGTCAGATCAGTTGAAAGAAGTTTACCGTTAAAATACTGTCCCCAGCTCACATCGGCGAGCAGATTGAGCTTTCTGGAGGGATCGGTACTGGCAATCATCTGGTGCCTGATGTAATTGTAGTCGCCAGCAGAGATAGTAACACCCAAGGGCCGAAAAACATCTGTCAGACCCTGATATGAGAAGTACGTACCATAACCTATATAGGCTCCGCTTTGCAGATTAAAAAAGATTGGCCAGGGATTGATCTGGCGCTCAGTAAGTCTTCCGGTAGATGCCTGGTGATAGAACTCCAGGTTCAGGCTGGGCTCAAAGGCACGGATATACTTTTTCAATGGAAGTTTGTTGCCACGGTAGTACCAGTTAACACCCGGAGTAGTGCCCACCACGTCACTTCTCGATACAAAACCCAGTTGCGGATCAAAATCTTTGGTCACGAACGACTGCGTCCACCATATCCTCCACTGATTGGTATCAAAGTAGTACTGCGCGTATCCGGCACTACCCTTTTTTTCGCCCGGGCCGGTAGTTGTGGTTTGTATGAGCATGGCATTCAGCGAATGTAACTGACCCAGACGCACAAAACCGTCCATCACACTCGTGTAATTCGTACCGGATTCCTGATTTTTTACAGCCAGCATACCTCCGAGGCGGTTCTGCTTTCCAAAGTTCTCGGAAAAGCGGCCGATGAAAAAATTCGTCGGGTCCTGAAAATCTGTCCCGCGCTGACGCATGGCCATACCACCGTAGTTGCGTTTCCCCGAACGGTGTACAAAGCGGGCGCCCGCATCTATGGGAATGGGATTGCCCGCAGCATCCAGACCTATACGCCGGCTGAAGAAAGGCTGTATGCGCATGAATCCACCTGAAGCATCGCCCTTGGGGCCGCCACCCACACCGAAAAGGGAGGAATTCTCAAGAAAAAATTGCCTTCGTTCCGGGAAAAGCACCGAAAATCGCGTAATATTGTTCACCTGACGATCGGCATCAGCCTGTGCAAAATCAGTATTTACTGTGAGATCCAGCACCGCATTCGGGTTTACAGCCCACTTCAGTTCACCACCAAGCTTGGCATTGCTGTCTTCCGGCTTTTCTGTGCTGTAGTTTTTATACCTGTCCCAGGAGGCAAGCACATAGGGATTGATCCGGATATTGGGCCTGGGTGGCGGAGGTTCCAGGTTGGTAAGCAGACCAGAATAAGCCATACGCAGCGAACTCACATTGCGCGGAAAGGGTGAAAATGCCGATATTTCATTCGTCAGGCGGCGATTTCTGTAGATGTTGAATCCCCACTGCTGCAGAGAATCAGCCGATTTCGGATAGCGCAACGTCTGCCACGGAACGGCAACTTCAGCCACCCAGCCCGAATCGGTGCGTGAAGTGCGCACACGCCACAAGCCATCCCAGTCCACATCGTAGTATAAATCATCAAAAGAAAGGAGGTCTCGCTGTACGCCGTAGGCATTAACGGCCAGCGCCATGGCATTCCGGTTGTCGCTGAACCCGTCGAAAGACAACGTGATCAGGTCGTGCGACATAAAATTGAAGTCCCGCTTGAAATCGGTGGCTCTGATTGCTTTTTTTCCCAGTGAATCTCTGGAAAAAACACCGAAATACAGAAAATTGCGATCGTGTAATACGCGGATTTCAGTTGCCTGTGTGGCAGGTTGACCCTGCATCGGCTCCACCTGCACAAAATTGGACGCTGTTACGGCCCCCGACCAGTCAGCATCGTCGAGAAACCCGTCAACCTTCACAGGCCTGGCTGCCCGGGTACTTTTCAGCGTTCTGCGCACAGACGATGGCTGAAACATTGTTGCATCCTGCGCCACAGAAACGGAGGAAACAAGCATAAATGTGATAAAAAGCGATTTTTTCATGCAGGATAGCAGGTGTTATCAGATTAATCCCTTTATTTGCCGGAATTACAAAGAAACGTCAATTATTTTGTCTGTCATGCAAAAACCATCTTTTCTCTGCATAGCAAGTTATTTTAAAGGCAACGATTTCCTTCGTGGCATGAAATCGGCAGGCGCTACGGTATATCTGCTCACTTCAAAACGCCACGAAGACAAGGAATGGGCCAGAGATGCCATTGATGAAATATTCTATGTGCAGGAAAATGAGGAAAATGAATGGGATATGGACGATGTCATCGCCGGCATGGCCTGGATGATGCGCACCAAACGCGTGGATCGTATCGTGGCACTCGACGATTTCGACGTGGAAAAGGCAGCCCTGCTGCGCGAATATTTCCGGATCCCGGGCATGGGACAAACTACCGCCTACCATTTCCGCGACAAACTGGCCATGCGCATCGAGGCCCGCGATGCCGGAATACCCGTGCCCGGGTTCACCGCTCTCTTCAACGACGAACAAATCAGTGAGTTTACCCGAAAAAACCCGGGACCCTGGATCGTTAAACCCCGCGGACAAGCCTCCGCTACAGGCATGAAAAAGGTACACAGCGAACAGGAACTGTGGGATCACCTGAATACACTGGGAGACAAACGACACCAGTATCTCGTCGAACAGTTCAAACCCGGCGACGTCTATCACGTGGACGCGCTCACTCTCGACGGCAAAGTCATTTTCGCCCGCGCCTCCAGATACCTCTCAACCCCGTTCGATGTTGCCCACGGCGGAGGTATCTTCAGAAGTGCTACCGTGCCGTTCGGCTCCGGCGACGACAAAAGGCTGCTCAAAATAAACGAAGATGTTATGCACGCATTCGGAATGATGTACAGCGCCAGTCATACAGAGTTCATCAAGGTACACGAAACGGGAGAAATCGTATTCCTCGAAACATCTTCCAGAGTAGGCGGCGCTCACCTCGCCGAAATGGTAGAAGCCTCATCGGGTATCAATCTGTGGAGAGAATGGGCTGTACTCGAAGTAGCCGTAGCCACCGGAACCGAATACAAACTACCCACTGTACAGAATAACCACGCCGGTATTATCGTATCGCTCACCCGCCAGGAATGGCCCGACACCAACAACTTCAACGACCCCGAAATAGCCTGGCGCATGCAATCCATGGCGTATCATATCGGCCTCATCGTACGGTCAGATAACGAAGACCGGATCCTGTCGCTGCTCGATCATTACGCTCAACGGGTACAGTCAGACTATCACGCCAGCGCACCCGCACCCGACAAACCCAATCTGTAAAAAAAATTTCTGTCCATATATTTGCTTATGTCAGGTAAATACCTTTAATTTTATAATGAATTTCAGCGGAGGATTATCACTCTTCGTGCAGGAGCGATAAAAAAACATTCCTGACAAATTGATTATCAATTGTTTGTAAAAAACTTAAAACAAAAGCAAATTTTTTTGCTCCAAAATGTTTTAAAATACAAACACTTTGTTTAATTTTGCCCTGAATTTCTCCGAGACACCATTTTTTCACTTATCGTAACCAATTAACAGCATGGCAGAAGATAAAGACCAACGACTAAAAACCCTCCAGTCAACCATTGACAGGCTCGACAAAACCTACGGCCGCGGCACGGTAATGCGCCTCGGTGATAAACAGGCCATTGAAGTAGAGGTAATTCCCTCAGGCTCCATCGGACTTGATATCGCACTTGGTTGCGGCGGCTACCCCAAAGGACGTATTGTTGAAATTTACGGCCCCGAATCTTCGGGTAAAACCACGCTGGCCATCCATGCCATCGCCGAATGTCAGAAGAAAGGCGGTATTGCCGCTATTGTGGATGCAGAACACGCATTCGACCGCTTTTATGCGGAAGCTCTCGGCGTAGATGTCAATAATCTGCTCATCTCTCAGCCTGATAACGGGGAACAGGCCCTCGAAATCGCAGAAAATCTTATACGGTCCGGAGCCGTGGATATCCTTGTCGTTGACTCTGTAGCCGCCCTCGTACCGCGCTCGGAAATCGAAGGAGAAATGGGTGACTCCAAAATGGGCCTCCAGGCAAGGCTTATGAGCCAGGCCATGCGTAAACTCACCGCCACCATAGGCCGCACGGGCTGCTGCTGTATTTTCATCAACCAGCTGCGCGAAAAAATCGGTGTGATGTTCGGAAACCCAGAAACAACCACCGGCGGTAATGCCTTGAAATTCTACGCCTCCCTGCGCCTCGATATCCGCAAAAGCGGCGCCGCCATCAAAGACAAGGAAGGAAATGTGGTCGGAAACCAGGTAAAGGTCAAAATTGTAAAAAACAAGCTCGCACCTCCTTTCCGTATCGCTGAATTCGACATTGTTTTCGGTGAAGGTATCTCCAAAGCCGGCGAAATCGTCTCTCTCGGCGCCAGTTTCGACATCATCCAGAAAAGTGGCGCATGGTATAGCTACAACGGCGCAAAAATCGCCCAGGGCGCAGAAGCAGCCAAACAATTCATGCTCGACAACCCGGAAACAGCGCTGGAAATCGAAAAGAAAATCAAGGATCATATCCTCGCCGGCTCAGCCGCTCCAACCGGAAAGTCAGGAGCATCTCTGCCTCCACTGGATATTGCCGAAGACGGTGACGACGATTACTGATTGTTATCCCCCTCTTCCCCAACAAGGAAAAACCCGTCGCTACCCAGCGGCTGATACAATGGCATCAATATCATGCCCGAATATGGTGAGAGCACCCGCCCGCGTATATCGTCGGCCAGGTGCTCTCCCTCTTTTACTGACTGAAAATTCACGTACCCGGGCCGCATCACAAACTGGTCACCAGGCTGTATATGATGAACATGCAGTAAGCGTACAACACGGGGCAGGACGGCAAAAGCATCCCGGAGCATATCATTGTGTAAACTCGATATGCGGGAATCAGCAGTGCAACCTGCATGATGAAGGGTGTGGAAAACAGCACTCACCGAACGACTCACAGACAACGGATCATCGTGCTGACCAGCCTCAAACGCAACACCGTAAACGGGTATGTCTGCTGTTCCCCGGATAAAATGGCCATCTGCAGCAAAACGCAGCAGGGTTCCCTCCACCTTGTCAAATAATCGCAAAATAACCGGCGCCTGCAGTGCTTTACCGAAAGAAAGACTCCCCGATTCATCAGCAGGAATACAAAATATCCCTCCCCCGGCAGAGGTGGTGTGCAAATCCAGAAAATAGACGGCAGAAGGCCGGGTATCACCGACTATGCCGGAAATAAGCGTGTACAGTTGGAACAGCTCCATGTCTTCATCCCGACATTTCTCTTCTCCCTGCAAGAGCACCCGATCCACATTCGAACGCGTCCACATACGGTTTAAATCCCTGTCTGTAAAACGCTGCCCCCGGCTGAATGCCTGCAGATTTCCGACGAGTCCGATGAAAACACCACGAAAATCTGCCGATTTTATAGTATCTATCACACCGAAAGCATCTGCGAGCGCACGTACGCCCGCAGGTTCGTTTCCGTGAATGGCCGCGGTGGCAATAACAAGAGGGCCAGGCAAATCGCCGTCAACCCGACCAATAATACGACCGACCGCCACTATTATCCTTTTTTCTCCTTCGCGGCTTCTATCTCCTCCTTCGTACGACGAACACGTTTGGGCTTGGCCACCTCTGAAACAGGAGCAACAACATCGGCAGTCAGTACATCATCAGACTTCTTTACCACCGGACGACCGCGACGAGGCTTCGACAACTCTGAAACAGGAGCAACAACATCGGCAGTCAGTACATCATCAGACTTCTTTACCAGCGGACGTCCACGACGGGGCTTCGGCAACTCTGAAACAGGAGCAACAACCCCTTCATTCAAAACATCTTCAGACTTCTTTACCACCGGACGACCGCGACGGGGCTTCGGCAACTCTGAAACAGGAGCAGTAACCTCCGGACGAGCCCTGGAGCCTTTTTTGGCTGCCCGGGGTTCAACATGCGTCTCCTCTTCGGACTCCGCTTCATGTTTTTTGTTGCCCGTCACCAGCTTTACATGAGCAAGGTGATGCCTTCCATGCCACGCATAAAGAGCAATAGCCTCCCGTAATTGAACGGTACGCTTGCCGGAAGGGTTGTAATAGACCCTGTCAAGATCTTCATCTGACAGATGCGTAAGGAAAAACACCCAGCGCTTGTGCAGTGCCGACAGCAATTTGAGCGACATTCCGACAGAGCCATGTTTTCCGTCTTCCGTTTCGGCCCACAACTGTTCCTCATAGGGTTTTACAATCGGAGCATTCTCCGTTACCGCCAGCTTCATGCGAACATAGGCATTAATGTGACTGTCGGCAAGATGGTGTATAACCTGCCTCACCGTCCAGCCATGCTGACGATACGTTTTGTCAAGAGCACCCTCACGGAGCTTTCTGACAATTTTTTTCAGCTTTTTCGGAAGACCTGCTATCTCCCTGATTTGTCTGAGCGTATCCAGATTTGAGTACTCCTTCCCGTACTCAAATGTTCCGATCGGATAACGCAGTGATAGTTGTTCCTTCATAAAATTATGGCGAAATTCGCTTTAGGTGTAAAACAACCGGATTATCCTGCTGTAGCGACGATCCGGAACATGATTTTATTGGCAAGAGATGAAAATCAAAACTGGTCTTTCCACCTCCACAGATACAAACTGGCGGTAGTACGCCACGGGCGCCATGGTTCTGCGAGTTGTATCATTCTGTTTTTCAGTTCACGGCCAGTCTCCTGAAGCCCGAATAACCTGACCATGGAACGCCTGATACCCAAATCATCCACCGGAAAGACATCCTGACGGCGGAGAGAGAAAATGAGCAGCATCTCGACCGTCCATCGGCCGACGCCTTCAATGCGGGTCAGGAACTGAATAATATCTTCATCCGGCACATTATCCCAGGACTTCTGCTCAAGTTTATGCTCTGTCGCAAAGCGGGCAGCACCAAGAATATATTGTGCTTTCTGTCTGGACACCCCTGCCGGACGAAGCTGTTCCGGCGTCATGGAAGATAACACAGAGGCATCCGGATAGCCGTTCTCGAAGAGCAACAGAAAACGCCGGAAGATTGTTTCAGACGCTTTGACACTCAGCTGCTGTGATACAATTGACTCCAGAAGATCAAAATATAAACCGCCCGAAGGCTTTGCCTCGATCTCGCCAACCATCCGGATGATATCTGCGATGTGCGGCTCCTGCATCAAATGTTCAATAGATTCCTTCACCTCACGACAAAATTAGCAACATAATGAAATAATCACGGATTTTTTTGACGAAAACAACGATAAACGCGTTAAATTAAGTATTTTGGCACTTGAATTTGACGATGTACTGTTTAACAACATCATTTTATGGGATTTCAAAAGATTGCAACGGCTACATCTGCCAACGAAATGCAGCGTTTTGTGAGGAGCCTGCTCGACGATGTGCAGGCCTTTCAGTATATGCTTCAGAATGACTGGTTTGAATCGGACATCGTCCGAATCGGTGCAGAGCAGGAAATGTGTATTGTTGACAGGCAAACTATGAAGCCGGCTACCATCAACATGGAAGTGCTGGCCCGGCTCGGCGACGACAAGCCCTGGTGCGTGACTGAACTGGCAAAGTTCAATCTGGAAACCAACCTGTCGCCCAGAGAGTTCACCGGCGACTGCCTCAGTCAGATGGAGGCTGAAAACCTGAAATACCTCAAGATTATTCAGTCAGTACTCGACGAGTTCGACGCCAGTCTGGTGTTGTGCGGCATACTTCCAACGCTCCGGAAACACGATCTGGAGATGCATAACCTTACACCCAAAGACCGCTATTTCGCGCTGATGGCAGCCATTCAGAAACACCTGCTCGGCAGTGCATTCGAGCTGCGGGTAGAAGGTATCGACGAACTGCTCGTCAAGCACGACTCTCCTCTGCTCGAGGCCTGTAACACCAGTTTTCAGGTGCATCTGCAGGTTTCTCCGGCTGATTTTGTCAAAATGTACAATATTGCCCAGGTACTGGCGGCCCCCATGATTGCCATAGCTGCCAATTCTCCATTAGTATTTGGCCGGCGCCTGTGGCACGAATCGCGTATCGCCCTCTTCCAGCAAAGTCTCGACACGCGTACTACCAACGACCACATGCGCGAACGCCTACCGCGCGTGAACTTCGGCTCAGGATGGCTGCGCGGCGATATCACGGAAATTTACAAGGAAGATATCAGTCGTTTCCGGGTGCTGCTCGCCGGCGCTATCGAAGAAGACTCACTCCAGATGCTCGAAAACGGCATCACACCCAAACTGCGCGCCCTGCAAATACACAACTCAACGGTTTATCGCTGGAACAGGCCCTGCTATGGCATCTCTCCCAATGGGAAGCCTCACCTGCGGATCGAAAACAGGGTGATGCCCGCTGGCCCGACTACTGTTGACGAGGTTGCCAATGCAGCTTTCTGGCTCGGAACAATGGTCGCCATGGGCGATCAGTATCCCGATATTACCCGCCACATTGACTTCGCGGATGCGCGCGACAACTTCCTGAAAGCCGCCAAATTCGGTATTGATACCACCTTTTCCTGGCTGAAAGACGCCAAAACACCCGTGCCGGAACTGATACTGAAAGAACTGCTGCCTCTGGCCAAAGAAGGTCTGAAAAAACGGAAGGTAAAGCCGGAGGACAGCTCCAGATACCTTGATATCATTGAAGCCCGCGCCAGAGAACACAAAACCGGCGCCCGCTGGGCTCTCCGCACATTCACCGCGCTGAAAAAAGAAGTAACCAACGACGAGGCTGTTGCCGCTGTGACTGCCGCCATCATCAAAAACCAGCAGGAAAACAAACCCGTTCATACCTGGGATGAATCAGTCATCGGCGCCCTCGAAAAATGGCGCCCATCGGGAATAAAAGTGGAAGAGTTCATGTCAACCGACCTCTTTACCGTACAGCGCGACGACCTCATAGAATTGGTGGCCGAAATCATGGACTGGCGCCGTATCCGCTACATGCCCGTGGAAAACAACAAGGGCGAACTGATCGGACTGGTATCATCCCGCATCCTGCTTCGTCACTTTGCCCGGATGCACGGCGCTGAACAACAAACGCTCACCTGCGTTAAAGACGTGATGATAGAGAAACCCATAACCGTTACGCCCGAGTCCACGATCCTCGAAGCCATGAACAAAATGCGCGAACATCGCATCGGCTGCCTGCCCGTGGTCAAGGGCAAAGACCTCGTCGGTATCATCACAGAAATGGATTTCATGCGAATTACATCCCGTTTGCTGGAAAGAATGGATCATGGAAATTAGAGCATGTCCGGGATTTATCCTTACTTTTGAAACCTGAATAATCAAACATGCGCCAAATACTGATACCCGTTCTGCTTGTTCTGTCCGCCTCATGCGTTTGTGTGGCACAGGGTGGCATTGCCCCTTCCAGGGAAGTCGGCGTTATTTACAACCGGGAACGCACGTTCAACATGCGATTGGCCACCAACCGGAATATGTCGGTGGGTATGGAATTCGGAAATCTCCGTACGTACTACAAAACCAAAACATGGTACGCCGGAATTGGCGAAATCAGGCACCCGAAAGAACAGCGTCAAAACAGCGACCCGCGGGTGAGCCGCGCTTTCAGGCCGTTTGTTTACGGTAAAATGAACTCCCTGATGGTGCTCCGCGCCGGATGGGGCGCCAAAAGATACTATTCCGAAAAGGCCCGGCAGCGGGGTGTAGCCGTTGGTATGAGCTATAATATCGGCCCTACCCTCGGCATCCTGAAACCATATTACCTGGCACTTGCCTATCAGGGAGAAAACAGCACCACCTTCAGAATCCTGCACCAGCGTTATACCGAAGGAAATTCATCTGTTTTCCTCGATAACACCCGGATTCTGGGCGCCTCTGCCTTTGCGCGGGGACTGAAGGAGATATCTTTCATGCCCGGTATCAATGCCTCTGTAGCATATCATATGGACTGGGGCGCATTCGATGAAATGGTGAAAGCCCTGGAGATAGGAGTCGCTGTTGATGTATTCGGACAAAAAGTGCCGGTATTTGTCAGCAACGAAGTAAACAATCGGCTTTTTGTAAACTTCTTCGTCAACCTGCAGCTCGGGAAAAGACGCTAAACCCGTTCACAGGCCAAAAAGAAGCCCGGATCCTCCTTGTGGAAGACCCGGGCTTTTTTTATCTGATACGGAAGAATTACTCGCCGGCGCCTTCAGGAACCACCTCGAAAGCCACCTCTGCGTGTACTTCCGGGTGGAACTTGACAATTGCCTTGTAAGTACCGAGTTCTTTTACATCTTCCGGCATCTCTACTATGCGCTTGTCCACATCAACGCCATGGGCAGCGAGTGCCTTGACGATATGCTGGCTGGACACAGAACCAAACAGACGGCCTGATTCGCCGGCTTTGGCAGCGATTTTCAGGGTCACGCCTTCGAGTTTGGCGGCCAGTTCCTTGCTGGCAGCAATGATAGCGCCCTCTTTTTTGGCAGCCTGTTTTTTCAGTCCCTCCAGGCGGGCCAGGTTGGGCTTGTTCGCCACAATAGCGAGGCCCTTGGGGATGAGGTAGTTGCGTCCGTAGCCGTCTTTCACTTTAACGACTTCATGTTTGGCGCCTACCTTTTCAATATGTTCGAGCAGAATGATATTCATTGATCAAAAATTTTGAAAATGTGAGAAAGGTTCCTCCGTGAAGCTTACTTCATCAGATCGGCTACGTATGGCAGAATGGCCAGGTGACGTGCGCGCTTAACGGCAGTGGAAACGCGGCGCTGATACTTGAGGCTGTTGCCCGTGATACGGCGCGGCAGAAGCTTGCCCTGTTCATTGATGAACTGGAGAAGGAAATCCGAGTCCTTGTAGTCAATGTATTTGATGCCGAATTTGCGGAAACGGCAATATTTTTTGTTCCGGAGACCAATTTTTGGATTGCTCAGGAACTTTACATCTTCTCTTGAAGCTGGCATATGGCTGAGTATTGAATGTTAGTGAGAAAAAATGGGATCAGGCGTCGAGATCAACAACGCCTGGCGCAGAAACAGTTGTTTCGGCTGCAGGAGCTGCAGCTTCAGCAGCAGCCTTTCTGGAGCGTGAACCAATTCGACCGTTGCGCTTGTCATCGTTGTACTTCACACCGTACTTGTCGAGCTTCACGGTAAGGAAGCGGAGCAGACGCTCGTTGCGCTTCATGTTCAGCTCGAATTTTGCCAGCCAGTCGGCTTCTACTGTGCCAAATTCCACACAGAAATAAAATCCCGTCGAACGCTTGTTGATCGGGTAGGCCAATTGACGGAGGCCAACCTCATCCACGTGAAGAATAGAAGCTCCGAAATGCTTCAAATCCTTCTGGATGTGTTCCGCTGTCGCTTTTACTTCATCGCCCGACAGGACTGGATCTACGATGAAGGTGACTTCGTAATGTCTCATTATCAGTCTGTTAC
>JBDLWO010000013.1:0-20491 GCA_039804245.1 Bacteroidota bacterium | reverse complement strand
AAAGCATGAAGCAATTTCAGCGGAGAAGCATCCAGTGCCCCAGTCTGAAATACGATACAAAGATAATTGTCGTTATCAAGCGCAAAACGGCTGAAATTCAGCCGGTGGTTGGCTTCCATCAACTGACGCAGAAAGCCGACATTCAGATCGGCCGTGCGGGCAACCCTGCTCCCCGCACGTACACCGTTCCCGTCGGCATGGCCTCTGATCAGACATGAGCCCTGGAAAAATTCAAAATGAAGAATATCCCCCTCATCGCGGATATGAATGTGCTCCGGAAAGCGCTCATCTGTCAGATAGGCGAAGAAACTGCGGTAAGAATCCAGCAGTTCCCCTCCGTCAAAATGCCTGAGCGAGCGTTCGAACTGTGCAGACTTGCCCGAAGTCTTGTACATATCGGTGTAGCGACCAAAAGCGATGTCGGGCTTCTGTTCGGCTTTGATAAAAAATCTGCTGAAAATATCTTTCAATAGGCTCATAGAGAAAATAAGGCTCAAAAGTAGCAAGTTTGCACCGAAATAAAATTCTATTTCATGAACTCCTTTCGCACCATTTTTCCCGGAGTGGCTTCTCCGTTTCAAATAAGCCACCAGGACAGGATTCTGATGTCGGGCTCATGCTTCACCGAACATATCGGGGCCAGATTGAAGAATCTTCGCTTCCATACGCTGGTCAATCCGTTCGGGGTGGCTTACAACCCTTTTTCTATCGCAGATGCACTTGCTCAATTGCTCAGAGATAACGTTACTTATACCCGCGAAAGTATTTTTGAAAATCAGGGCGTGTGGAGAAGCTGGGATCACCACAGCCAGTTTGCCAAACCGGATCCGGATGAAACACTCTCCGGCATGAATGATACCTTCCGCGAGTCCGCCCGGTTCCTGCACCAGGCAACGCATGTCCTGCTCACACTCGGTACTGCAGATGTGTTTTATCTGCATGAAACAGGGAAAATCGTAGCCAATAACCACAAAATGCCCGATCGCCTCTTCGGATCACGCCGCCTGTCGGTTGATTTTGCAGCTGAAACTCTGGGCGATTGCCTGAGCGGGCTCCTCAAAAAAAATCCCGGTATGCGCTTCATCCTGACCGTCAGTCCGGTTCGTCATCTGCGAAAAGGCATGGTTGAAAATCAGCGCAGCAAGGCAGTACTCAGCCTGGCATGCGAAGCGGTTTGCAGGCAAATTCAGGAAGCACACTACTTCCCCGCCTATGAAATACTGCTCGATGATCTGAGGGATTACCGCTTCTATGCCGCCGATATGATTCATCCGTCAGAGGTAGCCGTCGCGTACATCTGGGACTATTTTTCCAATACCTATTTCAGTGAAAGTACCCGGCAAACCAATGCTGCACTCGAAAAAATCAACGCTGCTCTGCGGCACCGGCCTTTTAATCCGGATACCGAACAGCATCGGGCATTTCTCGCAACGCAGGAGGCGGCGCTGCGCCAGCTCGGCTTCTGAATCAGGAAATCCGGCTCCACACCTTTGCCTCCTTCCCTTCCGAGGCAAGGTGCAGTTTCAGGCGCTGATTTTCAGATGTACTCAAATCCGGATCTTTTTCGAGTATCTCCGCAGCCGTTTCTCTGGCCGCAGCAAGTATCTGGCCGTCCTGAGCCAGATTCGCAATCATAAAGCGGAGCATCCCGCTCTGCTGAGTGCCCTCCATATTGCCCGGCCCCCTCAATTTCAGATCTACCTCTGCAATTTCAAAGCCATCATTGGTACGCACCATGGTCTGAATACGCTCTTTGCTCTCCGAACTCATTTTGAAACTTGTCAGTAGCAGACAGTAGCTCTGTTCCGCGCCCCTGCCCACGCGCCCGCGCAACTGATGCAACTGCGACAGACCAAATCGCTCGGCATTTTCAATTACCATCACGGATGCATTCGGCACGTTCACACCTACTTCAATAACAGTGGTAGCCACCATGATCTGTGTTTCTCCGCGAACAAAGCGCTGCATTTCAAAGTCCTTGTCGGCTGGCTTCATCTTGCCATGTACGATGGAAATCTGATACTTCGGCGCCGGGAAATCGCGGCTTATTGCCTCATATCCGGCCATCAGGTTCTGTAAATCGAGGGTTTCTGTCTCCTCTATCATGGGATAAACGACATATACCTGACGCCCCCTGGCTATTTCATCCCGCATAAAGCCCTGTACCTGAAGCCGGTGGTGCTCCGTCCGGTGGATGGTGCTGATCGGCTTCCTGCCCGGCGGGAGTTCATCAATAACGGATATATCGAGGTCTCCGTACAGTGTCATCGCCAGCGTGCGCGGAATGGGCGTGGCTGTCATCACCAGTACATGCGGCGGCCCGGCCGGATTTTTCTGCCAGAGTTTTGAGCGCTGCTCCACGCCAAAACGATGCTGTTCGTCAATGATGCTCAGACCCAGGTTCTGAAACTGTACCCAGGGCTCAATGAGCGCATGGGTGCCAATCACGATATGCATCTCGCCGGAGGCCAGCAGCTTCAGCACGGCCTCCCGCTTTTTCCCCTTGACGCTTCCGGAAAGATAGCCCACGCTGATACCCAGTTCCTCAGCCAGTGAACTGATATTGTCGTAATGCTGCTGAGCGAGTATCTCCGTCGGCGCCATCAGGCACGACTGGAAACCGTTGTCGGCCGCCATCAGCATGGTCATCAGGGCCACCACCGTCTTTCCCGAGCCCACATCTCCCTGCACCAGGCGATTCATCTGCTTGCCCGCCGCCAGGTCATTCCTGATTTCCTTCAGTACTCTTTTCTGGGCTCCTGTAAGCTCGAAAGGCAGTTTGTGGTGATAAAAATTATTGAAAAAATCGCCTATTTTGCCAAAGACGAATCCCCTCAGGGCATCTTTCCGCCTGGTTCTCAACTGAAGCAGCCTCAGCTGCAGATAAAACAATTCCTCAAACTTGAGGCGTCGGGTAGCGGCATCCAGCTCGCCCTGATTTTCCGGAAAGTGAATCTTTGAAACCGCCGTCCAGCGGGATACCAGCCGGAATTTCTCCATCAGTCCATCAGGCAGCGTCTCGGACAGATCGGCCGCACTCAGGCTATCCAGCAGGCTACGGGTCAGCTTGCGGATCCCTCTGGCATCCAGGCCCTTTCTGGCCAGTTTTTCCGTGCTCGGGTAAACTGGTTCCAGCGTACGGGGCTTGGCACCGAGCGCTTCCGGACTCGACTCTTCCATTTCGGGGTGGGTAATATTCAGCCTCCCGTTAAATTCGTTGAGCCTTCCGAAAACAATATACTCCCTGCCTGCATGCAGGGATTTTTCCAGCCACTGAATACCCTGAAACCAGACTAATTCCATCAGGCCGGTTTCATCGCGCAGGCTACCCACAAGCCTTCGCGCGCGCCCGTCGCCCAATGTTTCCAGGCGACGCAGGATTCCCCGGACCTGCACCGTTTCACCGTCTGTATGCAGATCGCGGATATTGTGAAAGCGCGTTCGGTCAACATATCGGAAAGGCAGATGGAACAGCAGATCGCGCACGGTGAAAATACCGAGCTCGGTGCGCAGGGCATCGGCGCGTTGCGGACCAACTCCCTTCAGGTATTCTATATTGGAATCAAGTGTCGGCACGTTTGATGGCGTTGGGTGGTTGACTTCCTACAAAGTTAATGGAAATGAGTTGATTTGTCAACACTTCATAATGCTGACTTCACCTGATCAGCCTGTAATTTCGGTATTCTCCGGGGCGCCAGCCGGTCATTCGCTCTACAAAACGGGAGATCCGCTCCTTCAGCGACCACCTGACGCGGGTAGGGTCGCTCTCGAAATGCCAGTTCCGGGCCTGTATGCGGGGCAGCATCACGGCGGGATGGGTCCCATTGAACAATTGCAGTGGCTCCGAACCGTCGTAAACAAATGTCTCTGCGGTTCCGACCTGTCTGGCCACACCCTCATCGGTCATATACAAACGGTGAAACCCAAACTGCTTCTGTTGCTGTGCCCTCGGATCTCTCACCCAGCCGTAATGGTGGATATGTGCATCAATCAGGCGGACATTCAGCTTTCTGTCTCCGGAATGCGTATGGATTCTGAAACCCTGTGCATCCTTGTATGAAAATATCCGGGGGTCGTTGCGCACGATCCGCACTTCCCTTCTGTACCACATCCGGCTGATACCCACGTAATCGTAGGAACCATAGAAATGGCGGTAGTTGAAAAGAAGCCCTTCAGTTTCAATATCATCCAGATACCGTTCCATGGCCAAACGGATCTCCGGAAGTTCTGTCTCATGCACACATTCATCTCCCTGAATATAGAAACACCAGTCGCAGTCGGCCGGAATGGCGGCAAGAGCCTTGTCGGTTTCCTGTGCGAGCACACGCCCGCCCTCGCGCAGGGAGTCGTCCCATACCGTTTCTATAATATGTATCTTCGGATTACCGATACTTCGGATGAGCCCGAGGGTATCGTCGTCGGAGTTGCCAACGGCCACCACGAAATAGTCGCATAGCGGCAGGACAGATGTAATGGCCTCCACCACGGGATATTCATACCGCAGTGCGTTTCTGACGAAGGTGAAACCAGCAACTTTCATACTTGACTCCCATATAGCAAAGGAGCGCCTGGAAAGCTGAATACTTTCCGGACGCTCCTGCTGCTGATGATATTCAATAATTACTTCGCACCAAAGTCAGTGCGGATCTTGTTCAATGCGCTACCGGCTTTTACCCATTCAATCTGTTGTTCATTGTATGAGTGGTTTACGGCAAACGTCTCCGATGTGCCGTCGGCATGATCGAGACGAATCTGGAGTGGCTTGCCGGGAGCGAACGATTCGAAACCGAGCAGCGTCACCTTGTCATCCTGACGTACTTTGTCGTAGTCGACCGGATTGGCGAAAGTAAGCGCCAGCATTCCCTGTTTCTTGAGATTGGTCTGGTGAATACGCGCAAACGACTTCACCACTACCGCCTTGACACCGAGGTAACGCGGTTCCATCGCAGCATGTTCGCGGGATGAGCCCTCTCCGAGGTTTTCCTCACCAAAAATGATGGTTCCAACACCTTTTTTCTGGTAGTGACGGGCACTGGCCGGCACTTCCATATATTCTCCCCTGTCAAGGTTATACACCTTGTTGCGTTCTCCGTTGAAGAAGTTTTCAGCGCCGATATAGCAGTTGTTGGAGATGTTCTCGAGGTGACCGCGGAACTTCAGCCACGGTCCTGCCATAGAAATGTGGTCTGTTGTGCATTTACCCTTCGCCTTGATCAGCACGCGCATATCTTTCAGTTCGTCGTTCGTGATTGGCTTGAACGGCTTGAGCAGTTGCAGGCGCTGGCTGTCTTTGGCCACAGCCACCTTGATGGCGCCTTTGGCCGGAGCCACATAACCGGCATCTTCCACCGCGAAACCTGCCTTGGGCAGTTCGATTCCCTTCGGAGGATCCAGTTTTACCGCCTCTCCTTTTCTGTTTACCAGTGTACCCTTCTTCGGATTGAACGTCAGGTCACCCGCAATGGCAAATGCGGTTACGATTTCCGGAGAGGCCACAAAGGCATGCGTATTCGGGTTGCCGTCATTGCGGGAAGTGAAGTTCCTGTTGAAGGAAGTCATGATAGAGTTCGCGCGCTTCATATCGTCCATGTGACGAGCCCACTGACCGATACAGGGGCCGCAGGCGTTAGCCATCACCACGCCACCGATCTTTTCAAAATCTTTCAGCAGACCGTCGCGTTCGGCGGTGTAGCGGATCAGTTCGGAGCCCGGCGTAATAGTGAATTCGGCTTTCACGTCAATACCCTTTTCTGCGGCCTGGCGTGCGAGTGATGCCGCACGGGTCAGGTCTTCGTAGCTGGAGTTGGTGCAGGAACCAATGAGTCCTACTTCCAGTTTGGCAGGGTATTTATTTTTCTTGACCGCAGCTGCAAACTTGGACAGCGGCCACGCCAGATCAGGCGTGAACGGTCCGTTGATGTGTGGCTCCAGTTTGCTCAGATCAATCTCGATCACCTGATCAAAATACTTCTCCGGGTTATCGTAGCACTCCTGATCGCCCGTCAGGTAGGAAGCGACTTTGTTGCACATACTGGCAATCTTGCTTCTTCCTGTTGCCTTCAGATAGCGGGCCATACTCTTGTCGTATCCGAAAGTGGAAGTAGTAGCCCCGATTTCAGCACCCATGTTGCAGATGGTACCCTTGCCGGTGGCGCTCATACTTTGTGCACCCGGACCGAAATACTCAACAATAGCACCCGTTCCGCCCTTTACAGTCAGAATACCGGCTACTTTCAGAATGACGTCCTTGGGGGAAGCCCATCCACGTAATTTGCCAGTCAGCTTGACACCAATCAGTTTGGGCATCTGGAGTTCCCAGGCCATGCCGCTCATGGCATCAACGGCATCGGCGCCACCCACACCGATGGCAAGCATACCCAAACCACCGGCATTCACCGTGTGTGAGTCAGTGCCAATCATCATGCCACCCGGGAAAGCGTAGTTTTCCAGTACAATCTGGTGAATAATACCTGCACCCGGCTTCCAGAAGCCGATTCCGTATTTCTGAGACACCGTGCTGAGGAAATCAAACACCTCCTTGTTCTTGTCGAGCGCCACAACCATATCCTTTGAAGCACCATTTTCGGCGGTGATCAGGTGGTCGCAGTGAACAGTGGAAGGAACAGCTACTTTCTTGCGGCCGCAGGTCATAAACTGCAGCAGTGCCATTTGTGCCGTGGCATCCTGCATGGCTACCCGGTCAACCTGGAAGAATACATAATCGCTCCCGCGCTTGTAATCAGTCAGCGGATTATCGCTGTGCAGGTGCGCAAACAGAATTTTTTCAGAAAGCGTCAGCGGACGTTTCAGTTTGGCTTTGGCCGCGTCAACGCGGGCGGAGAAGGTAGCATAGTGCTCCTTCAGCATCTTCAGATCGAATATCGTAGAGGCCATTACATTTATTTTTTGTCAAAAAACGCGCAAATGTAGTCAGATTTCATGCTAAAAGGAACCTGCGAACAGAATAAATGTTCTCAAAAACCGACAGATTTAGAGGATTTCCAGATAAACAGACATTATTTACACCCGCTTATCCGGTTATTTGTTTCATTTGCCCTTCTTTAAACCCAAATTCACACGCCATGGTTATTCAGGCTTTCCTCGCAGACATTCATTCCCGCCGCATTTATCCCGCTGAGGTCAGGTTCGAAAACGGACGAATTACCGGCACAAGCGAACTGGAAAGCGTTGCCCCGGATGCCGGCTATCTCATTCCCGGGTTCACCGACGCACATATACACGTGGAAAGCAGTATGCTGCCTCCGTCAGAATTTGCCCGCCTCGCAGTAGTTCACGGAACGGTAGCCACGGTGTCCGATCCCCACGAGATTGCCAATGTACTCGGCATGGAGGGTGTGGATTTCATGCTCCGGGATGCTGCCCGTGTACCACTCAAGTACTGTTTCGGGGCGCCGTCCTGCGTGCCGGCAACATCTTTTGAGACCGCCGGAGCCACACTCGATGTGGCGGATGTGGCCCGGTTACTGGAAAATCCGGACATAGGTTATTTGTCTGAAATGATGAATTTTCCGGGGGTATTGCACGATGATCCGGTGGTGATGGAAAAAATCGGCGCTGCACACAAAACAGGCAAGCCAGTAGACGGGCACGCTCCCGGACTCACCGGCGACGACGCCAGACGATATTTCGGCACAGGAATTTCTACCGACCACGAGTGTTTTACGTATCAGGAAGGCCGGGAAAAAGCACTCCTCGGTGTCAAAATTCTGATTCGGGAGGGCAGTGCTGCCCGTAATTTCGACGCCCTGTGGCCACTGCTGAATGAGTTTCCGGAACAGGTCATGTTCTGCAGCGATGACAAGCACCCCGATGATCTCATCGCAGGACACATCAATCTGCTGGTGGCAAGGGCCGTGGCCAACGGCTGCAACCTGTTTGACACCCTTCGGGCGGCCTGCCTCCATCCTGTAGCACACTATAATTTGAACGTGGGCCTGCTTCGTGCAGGCGATCCTGCCGATTTCGTCTTGCTGGAAGATCTATCGTCTTTCATACCCCGTCAAACCTGGATAAACGGAGAACTTGTTGCTGAAAATGGCGTCTCTCTGCTGCCACGGCTTTCGGTTGACACACCAAATAATTTTCATGCCACCACTGTCAGGGCAACAGATTTTGAAATGAAATACACACCCGGACAGCAGGCCAGGATTATCCGTATCCTCGATGGTGAAATCGTTACCGAAGCGGAAACGGGAGCCGTTCCATGCAGTGCCGATGGCTTTGCCCTGGCCGATCCGGACTCCGACACCATGTTTATAACTGTTGTAAACCGTTATACCCCGGGCGCACGACCGGCAGTTGCACTTGTCAGGGGCACCGGTATCGCCGAGGGAGCGCTGGCCAGCAGCGTTGCACATGACTCACACAATATTGTAGCCATCGGGAATAGTCCCGGGAACCTGGCCAGGGCAGTAAATGCGGTCATAGAAGCCGGGGGAGGTATCAGCGCCACGAATGGCAATGAAACAAGATTGCTTCCGCTACCCATTGCCGGACTGATGAGCAACGCCGACGGTTACGAGCTGGCAAAAAATTATGCCGGACTCGACAAATGGGTAAAAACTGCACTCGGATGCCAGCTCGGGGCGCCGTTTATGTCGCTGTCTTTCCTTGCCCTGCCGGTTATCCCGAAGTTGAAGATAACCGACAGGGGGCTATTCGACGTGGAGCAATTCCGGTTTGCCTGACAGGCTTTGTCAGGCCTGCTCCCGTGTGCGCCTGCGGGCGTCGGCGATAGCCCAGCGGATCTTGTCGAAAGAATAGCGCCCGTCGAAATGATCCATAATAGGCCTTAACTGATAAGGTTCTTCAAAAAGGTGGAGTGCGCCCTGAATCATATCGCACTCTTCCGGGTCAATCCACGGACTGATATCCAGCATCTCGCCGTGTTCGTACATAGTGGCGAGGTGTGCCAGTATGGTGGTGGTGGTCAGCCCGCGTTTACGGGCAATATCTTCCACGCTGTCGCCATTCTGAAGCATCTCCCAGGTAACAATCTGGGTTCCACCGCGCACCTGATGACCATCTCCGTTCTTTTCTGCTATGAATTTCCTGATTTCGCCGATAAACGCGTCTCCGTACAACTGAAGTTTGCGTTCGCCCACCCCTGAAATTTCTTTCATGGCATTATCGGTGACAGGATGCTTTTCAGCCATGAGCTGCAAGGTGGCATCGCTGAAAATGAGATACGGCGGCACTCCCTGTTTCTGGGCCACCAGCCGGCGCAGCTGAACCAGACGCTCAAACAATTCCTCGCGGAGAATCTGCGCCTTCGACTTTTCCGCTGTACGCGGCGCCCGCTCGAGTGGCTGTACTTTGGGTACAGGCATGGCAAGCGGCACTTTTTTACCGTCAAAGAGTACCTTTTTACCTTCATCCGTAACGCGCAGACGGTGGTGCTCGTCGTAGGCCACCTCAAGCAGCCCCAGGTGCATCAACTGCAGCAAAAAATACAGCCAGTCGTTGTAACTATACTCTTTACCGGCGCCGTAGGTCTTGATCTGGTGATAATTATTGTCGAAAATTTCCCTCTTGCTACTTCCTCTGAGTATATCTACCAGTAGATTCATGCCCACCTTCTCGCCAGTTCTCAGAATGGCAGACAACGCCTTCTGGGCCGCCACGGTACCATCAAACTGTCGCGGCGGATTTTTACAGACATCACAATTGCCGCAGTTCTGATCATAAGGCTCTCCAAAATAGTTCAAAACCGTTTTTCTCCTGCATACCAGCGCCTCGGCGAACTGGAACATGCGCTCCAGTTTGGCAATTTTCAGATCCTTTTGTTCCTGCGGACTGTCGCTCTGTTCAAACATGTCGCGGTAAGACATCACATCGGCATAACTGAAAAAAAGAACCGCATCGGCGGGCAGACCATCACGGCCGGCTCTTCCGATTTCCTGATAATACCCCTCCATATTTCTGGGGAGGTTATAGTGAATTACAAACCTGACATTGCTCTTGTCGATACCCATTCCGAAGGCGACGGTGGCGCAGACAATAGGCACACGATCGTTGATAAAATCCTCCTGTGTTTTGCTCCGTTTGGAGGCTGGCATGTCGGCATGATAATAAGCTGCCCTGAATCCTTTCTGGTTGAGCTTTTCAGCGATTATTTCACAGTTTTTCCTCGACAGACAGTAAATAATACCCGACTGTCGGGGGTGTTCTTTCAGGAAAGCCAGTATCTGCTCAAAGCGCTTCTGACCGGAGGAAACAGTCAGGCTGATATTGGGCCGATCGAAAGATGCTACAAACGTGGCCGGATTGTCGAGTTCCAGCTGACTGACAATATCCTTGCGGGTCAGTTTATCTGCGGTTGCTGTCAGGGCAATCATCGGAACTCCCGGATACTGTTCTTTAAGAAATTTCAACTGCGTGTACTCGGGTCTGAAATCGTGGCCCCAGGCAGAGATACAGTGGGCCTCATCCACCGCAAACAAACTGATTTTAAGCCGTTTGAGCAGTGGCTGAAAACCTTGTGACACCATTTTTTCGGGACTGACATACAAGATCCTGATGTGGCCGTCGAGGGCTGCGTCTTCTACCCTTCGTATCTGGGCAGCGTCCATGGAACTATTGATGTAGGCTGCCGGAATGCCGTTGGCACTCAGTCCCTCCACCTGATCCTTCATCAGGGCTATAAGCGGGCTGATCACTACGGCCGTTCCTTCGAGAGTAACTGCCGGAATCTGGTAGCATATACTTTTGCCTCCGCCTGTGGGCATCAGCACCAATACATCCCGCTGCTCGTAAACAGCCTGAATAATATCGGCCTGCAGCGGCCTGAACTGGTCGTAACCAAAGTACTTTTTGAGTGCTTGTGTGGCATTCTGGAGCGTCATTTTGATGATTTTTGCGGTGATTGATGAAAATTGTCTTCAAAGTTAAACACTTTTGAGCACTAAAGCAACCACATCGTCACAATGATTTCCAAATGACAAGGCCAACTACCACTGTTCCGACGTACCTTTGCAGTGCCGGAGGTGTTTCTCCGGTAGTTGGCATGAGTGCCACGTTTCCAATTTTCAATTTACAGATCATGACAAACACTCTTTTGTTCCTCAGCCAGTTGGGCGCCACCGAGTTTCTGCTTATTTTTCTGGTAGTGGTATTGCTCTTTGGCGGCAAAAAGATACCTGAGCTGATGCGTGGCCTTGGAAAAGGCATTCGCGAGTTCAACAATGCCAAAAACGCAGTAGAAGACGAAATCCGTCAGGGTATTCGCGAAACTGACAAGAAGAGCATTGACAACTGATTCCTCTTGTTTCCGGGCGGGTACATATATTATCCGCCCGGAAATTCACCGTTCTCAAAACGGAATGTCCTCATCGTTCATCCTGGATGGACGAGTAACTACTGTTGGCTGAAACGGGCCTGCCAGCGGATCATTTCCGGTAAAGTCGTCGAGGTTGACGAATTTGGCAAAGGTATCCATGAAGCGCATTTTCACCGTGTCAAGCGCGCCGTGGCGATGCTTGGCCACTATAAATTCGGCAATCCCCTTCAGGCTCTGCCCACTCTCGTCTTCCAGAATCTGGTAATACTCCGGGCGATAAATAAATGCAACAATATCTGCATCCTGCTCGATACTGCCCGATTCGCGAAGGTCGCTCAGTTGCGGCCTTTTGCTTCCTCCCCGTACCTCTACTGCACGACTCAACTGTGAGAGAGCGATTACAGGTATATTCAACTCCTTGGCCAGGCTTTTCAGTGCTCTCGAGATACCGGCTATCTCCTGTTCACGATTGCCACCCTTGCCCTCTGTAGAGCCCGTCATCAGCTGCAGGTAGTCAATAATGACCAGCTGAATATCGTGTTGCTGTTTCATGCGGCGGCACTTGGCCCTCAGTTCAAAGATATTGATCGCAGGAGTATCGTCAATGAATATAGGTACATTGCTGAGCCGTTCCACCGTTGTCTGCAGCTGCTGCCATTCGTAATCTTCCAGCTTACCATTACGCATCTTGCTGCCGGCTATCTCCGCCTCCATGGAAATAAGTCGCTGCACCAGCTGCGTGCTGGCCATTTCGAGAGAGAACAGCGCAACGCCTTTACCAAAATCGCGGGCCGCATTCAGCGCAACAGCCAGTACCATAGAGGTTTTACCCATACCCGGTCGCGCTGCGACAATAATCAGATCCGATGGCTGCCAGCCGGAGGTGAGCCGGTCCAGATTGGTAAAACCGGTAGGCACCCCGGTGAGTCCATCCCCCTTCTGCGTCAGTTCCTCTATCTGCTTGAGCACTTTGGAACTGAGAGAGCCCATAGACTCATAGCTGCGGCTCAGGTTATTTTGTGTGATGGCGAACAAACCCTTTTCTGCATCATCCAGCAGATTGAAAACGTCGGTCGTATCCTCGTACGCGTCTCGAATCACATTCGTGCTCACGCGGATAAGTTCGCGCTGAATATGCTTCTGGGCTATAATTCTGGCGTGATACTCAATATTGGCTGCAGAGGCTACCCGGTGCGTCAACTCAACCAGGTAGTAGCCTCCTCCTGCTTTTTCCAGATCACCGCTCTTCTTCAACTCCTCCGTCACCGTGAGCAGGTCAACCGGATTGGATCGTTCGAACAACCGGATAACGGCCCGGTAGATCAACTGGTGCCCTTCGGTGTAAAAACTCTCCGGACGCAGGATATCCATGACCATCGGCAGTGCGTCGCGGTCGAGCATGAGGGCGCCCAGTACAGCCTCCTCAAGCTGAACAGCCTGGGGCTGCACCTTGCCAAAAACATAAGTGGATAACCCCTCGGAGTTCTGAGGGTTGCGGCGCCTGCTGCGGTCGGCCGGCGACTGGTAGCTTGTTTTGTTGTCTGACTCTGCCATTATGCAGCAAATTTAACGGTACGAATTGAAAAGTTCTGCTTTTAAAACAATTGGTATTGTTAATAATGTGGATAACTAAACAATTCAATGTGGATAACCCCCAAAACTACCATAGTTATTAACATCGAATTGCTGTTATTAACACGCTTTGAGCGTTAACATTAATTTTATATTTGATTGAAAAGCATGTATTTATAAAAAATGACATTCAAAAAAAGGGGCGTTAAACGGCATTTCTTTTATACAGATGATATATTTTTCAACAGTGTAAAAAATATCCGGGACTTTTTATAGCACAGGATCCAGGTGAAACTCCGGGACATACCGGGCACAACCACACCAAACAAAAAGCCGCTTCTCCGGAGAAGAAGCGGCTTAGTTGTTGGGCCACAAGGACTCGAACCCTGAATAACAGAACCAAAATCTGCTGTGTTACCATTACACCATGGCCCAATCGCTTTCAAAAGCGGGTGCAAAATTACACGCCATTTTTAATTCTGCAAAATGATTCTGCAAAAAAAATTGAGGAATATTACTGACGATACCAATATTGCGTTCTGTAGAAGGGCCCGATAGAGCCTCTGACTACCAAAACGTTGGAATCGCCCTCCTTCAGCCACATCTTGCAGCCATACCACTTGCCCTTCTCCGGATCAAGGATACTGCCGCCCTGATAGTAGCCATCGCTCTTTTCCATATTGACCACCACGATCATACCAAGCATGGGTTGGTTATAGCGCTCTCCGGGGCACTTGTCGCATATTTTGTCGGGGGCAGATTTAAGGAGTTTTACCACTTTCCCATATAATTTTCCGTTCCCTTCAAAAAGCTCGAGGTGGCTCTTGGGTTCTCCGGTTTCGTCATCAATAGTTTTCCAGACGCCGGTCAGCGTTTGTGCACCCGCCGTGAGCGATAGCGCCAGACTGAGCAAAATTGTTATTCCGTACTTCATGTTGCTGTTGGTTTGGTAAAATCAGTGAACTGACAGGCATTGCATCCGCCACAGATTCGGTAAAAGAAAAAAGCCTTTCCCGTGCAATATGCCCGAGGAAAGACTTTTTGTAAAAATTGGCATTATTTACCTGCCAGTTTTTTCAGTATCGTGCTCAGTTTCTTGAGCTTCGGACGGCTGTTGCCGTGGGATCCGCGACGAATCTTTCCGCGCTTGGATCTGAAATCTCCTTTACCCATTGGTATCAGAAAGTATTGATGGTGAACAAATAGAAGGCAAAGTTATGCCAATAACCGCATGCCCTGCCGATTTACTTCAAAAAAATGATTCAGGGCTTGTTCAGACATTTCCGCCGGCGTCCCTGACTGGTGCGTACATGGCAAAACGGGCAAGCCCGATACGCTGCAGAAAGTGGCAAAAAGATACCCGCAAAACGCCCAATCCGTACTTCATACTCCTCCTGAAATTGATACTGGAGGCTTCCTCGAAATATTTCGTCGGACAGGTAACCTCACCAATATCAAAACCGGCATACACAATCTGCGACAGCATCTCATTGTCGAATACAAAATCGTCGGAGTTCAGGTTATAGTTGATTCCCTGTAAAACCTCACGACTGAACGCTCTGTAACCCGTATGATATTCCGACAGTTTGTACCTGATCAGCAGGTTCTGTGTAAAGGTAAGAAAGCGGTTGGCAATATATTTGTACATGGGCATGCCCCCTTTCAGGGCGCCCATGCCGAGTATACGCGACCCCAGCACTACCGGATACAAATCTTCCCCGATGATATTCACCATGCTCGGTATCAGTTTCGGCGTGTACTGGTAGTCCGGATGCAACATGATGACGATATCGGCCCCGATTTCCAGCGATTTGTTGTACAGCGATTTCTGGTTTCCGCCATATCCCTTGTTTTTCTCATGCACAATGACATGCCCGATTCCGAGGGAACGCGCCAGCTCCGCTGTATTGTCGCGGCTGTGATCATCGCAGAGAATAACCTCATCTACCAGATCAAGCGGGATTTCCCGGTAAGTCTGCTCCAGTGTTTTGGCTGCGTTGTAGGCCGGCAGCACCACGACCACTTTTTTCCCTTTGTACATAATTATGACTTGGCTTTGGCCGATTTTTTCGCTGCCTTCGGTTTTGCCTCCGGCGCCGGTTGTTCAGACACCTCTTCCACTTCTTCAGCAACGACTGTGTCAGCAACAGAAGCCTCTGCCTTTGCAGCAGCGAGTATCCCCTTGTCGTACATAAAGGTGTACCACTTGATGCACTTTTTGATGTCGTTGATGTGTACCCTGTCGCGGTCGTGATCGGGCAGAATGGAGGAAAAATACTCGCGCAACTCATTGCCGGAGGCATTCACACCCACTGGCGGAGCAGACTCGTGCTGATCGAACATTTTTTCAAAAACTTCCACAAGCGGCACGGTACCCTCTCCCTCATCGGTGTAAGTGTAAATGGCAACTGTGGCCAAAGGCGTAATCTGCCCCTGACGGGAAGAAACAAAACGGGTACGACCCTCGTTCCGATCTTCAATGATGACTCCGTCGCCACGTGTGGCAACAAGTTTGTGTACCCCCGGCACACCGGAGATGACGAGAAATTTGTCCAGGTTCATAGTAATGGTTAAATGGTCATGATTTCTTTTTCCTTACCGGTAACGATCTGATCTGTTTGTTCAACAAATTTGTTCACCAGATCCTGCAACTCGGTCTCCTTGCGCTTGCCCGCATCCTCCGGGAAACCGTCCTTGACGGCCTTCTTGATGTGGTCGAGGGCCTTGTGACGGGCATTTCTGATACCCACCTTGCTTTCCTCTCCGGCATGCTTGGCCTTCTTCACCAGCTCCTTGCGGCGCTCTTCCGTGAGCGGCGGAACCGATAAACGAATCACTTCACCATCGTTGGATGGTGTAATACCCAGGTTGGCGTTTATCAGCGCACGTTCGATAGTGCCGAGCAGATTGCGCTCCCAGGGCTGAATGACAATAGTGCGGGAATCCGCTACCTGCAGGTTGGCTACCTGCGCAAGCGGCGTGGGCGAACCATAGTACTCCACCATCACATCGGTAATCAGAGATACCGAAGCCTTGCCGGTACGAAGTTTTACCAACTCGTGGTTCAGGTGCTCAAGCGCTTTTTCCATTTGGGCCCTGGCATCACCCATGGCCTTGTTGACTTCTTCCATATTATAAAATCAAATTCAGGAGTAGTTTGACAAAACCGGTAGTCAACCGGTTTTGCTGTTGTCAGATTTCGGTGCAAATTTCAGAAGTTTTGATGAAAGGATTACTTAAATTTATCTTACTTCGTACCTTCGGGCCGATCATGCCCGAATTAAACGAAATAAGAAGCACTCTTTCCAGAATTGACAGGCTGGAACGCGAAATTGGTCTGAAACAACTTCAGATCAACAGCCTGCTTACTATCACGCAGGCAATCAACGAAAATGTGCCCGCCGAAGACCTCTTCAAGATGTACGGCGCATTTCTCCGCTTCGAAATGGCTATCAGAAAAATGGCGCTCTTCTTCCGCGAAAACCAGACGTGGGAGTGCAAAATTTTTTCAGGCGTGGATGAAGCCCTCTTCCAGCCAGACATCAGTGCCGATCTTTCCCGGTTCCGGTCAACTCAGGGCCTTAGCAACGACAGCCACCCGGTTTTCCGCGAATTCGACCTGGTAATCCCCATTATGCACAAAAACACCGCCATCGCGTACGCCTTTCTCGGCGGGTTCCGCGATGAAGATGATGTTTACAGCAAAGTACAGTTCGTCACTACCATCACCAATATTATTGCGGTTGCCATCGAAAACAAACGACTGTTCAAAAGTCAGGTGCAACAGCAAATCGTTAACCGCGAGGTCGAACTGGCAGCAGAAATCCAGCGCGCACTCGTGCCCGGGCGCATGCCCTCCAGCCCCGGCTACCAACTCTCCGGAATCTACCGGCCTCACTTCGCAGTGGGTGGCGACTATTACGACGTCGTGGAGTTTCCCGACGGACAAATTGCCTTCTGCATAGCCGATATAACGGGAAAAGGGGTGTCTGCCGCGCTCCTGATGGCCAACTTTCAGGCCAATTTCAGGGCACTCGTATCGCGCAGGCCCGCACTCGAAGAGCTGGTCAGGGAAATGAACGAAGCCGTTTTCCGGGTAACGAAAGGCGACAAGTTTATCACGTTCTTTGTGGCCCGTTACGATACCTCAGCCCGAATACTGCATTACGTCAATGCAGGACATATCCCTCCATTCATGATTATGGATGGCGTTATAACCACACTCAGAAACGGAGCGACCTCACTCGGCTGGCTCCCTCAACTGCCTTTCCTCGAACTGGGTGAGGTGAAAATATCTTCCGAAGCCCTTATTTTTACCTTCACCGACGGACTCACCGAAGCGCGAAACTCACACGGCGACGAGTTTGGCGAAGAACGACTGGCGTCCTTCCTGAAGGAACACGAAAAAGATGATCCGGAAACACTGAACTCCCGGCTGATTCAACACGTGGAGCTTTTCCGCGGCAGGGAGCCATGGCCCGATGATATTACCCTGTTAACCTGCAAATTGTTCTGACCAGATTGATATGAAACACGAAGAACCTTTCCTCGCCACGGTAAATAGCCAGCACGAATTCAATATATCACCCGAACACGCGCTTGATCTCGACGTGGTCACAGAAGCTGATGGTGCTCTCCACGTCATCTTGAATAATAAGGCTTACAGAGCCGAACTGCTCAGCGCCGACGATGCCAACCACCTGTTCGTACTCAAAATTGACGGAAATGAATATCACGTCAATATAGCCGATAAATACGACCGGCTCGTCAGCCAGCTCGGTCTGAAAGCAGGCGGACAGCAAAAGGCCAATCAGATCAAGGCACCCATGCCCGGACTGGTACTCAACGTGCTCGTACAGGCTGGTCAGGAGGTCGCCAAAGGCGATGCACTTCTCATTCTTGAAGCCATGAAAATGGAGAATGTCATCAAGGCATCCGGCGACGGGAAGGTGAAATCCGTAAAGGTGAAGCAGGGAGAAGCCGTGGACAAGGGGCTGCTGCTTGTTGAGATGGAGTAACGGGGTGTGCGCTGCCGTACCGTAGAGACTCTTCTTTTCAACGCCACAAGTTGTTTATTTGTGCGATACACCTATTTCCGCCAAGGCTTCAACATGAACGTACTGATGGTGACCAGACCCGACCACTTCATTTACGCGGGTAGTAAGTAATAGGGTGGGCGGGCATTGCAAAAGACGATAATATGACGAAATTTCTAAACAATAAGGTTAGAGTTCATGGGTTCTTTCACGAACTTTTTGGACGCGAAACCTCAACTGTTGACTTGTTGGCAATTATAGTCAGCTCCTTTTCATTTGCCGGGCTGACTCTTTCACTTAAATGGAATGCAGACATTTCAATCATTAAATTGGTTATACTGACAATTCTTGCCCTTGACATTGCCGGTGGTGTTGTAGCTAATTTTACAACCGGGACAAACAATTATTATGCTGAGTCATTGCGAAAAAGATACTTGTTTGTTCTTTTTCATCTATTGCAGCCATCTATTCTAATCTGGATTTTCCCAAATGAGTTTTTGGCTGTTCTGGGAATAACGATGTTTACTCTGGCAAGTTCTATCATTGTGTTGAATATAAAAAAACATAACAATCAAAGAGTAATTGCTGTAACACTATTGCTTTTGTGTTTGATTCTATCAATTCTTTTGAATTACACCGACTCGTTTGTACAAACAATAATGCATCTCTTTTCAATAAAACTCATTTTGGCTTTCGGTGTAAACTGGGCTTCAAGTGACAACGATGAAACAACTAACCGCTAACAGCAGTATCAATTAATGACGAGGACTAATTTTCAATTTTATTGTAAACAGGGTTAGAAAGGATACACATTTTTCAGGTAAAAGCACCCCTGAAACTCTTTGGCAATTCGGAAAAGAAGGCAGGGATACAGAAATATGAACACTCCCCGACAAGAATAAAACCTCCAACCGGTGCGTTTATCTCCAAAACACCGTCCTGTGAAAATTTTCTTTCCGATTCTCTGCATCGCCCTCTGCTCGTGCCCGTACGCCTGCGCACAGGCGCCCGATACCGTGCCGGCACCCATACTTTTTCCGGCACAGCAACTCGTTTATATGTCGCCCAACGGTGTAGCAGGCGCCAGCGGCGACAGCCTTAACCCGGTGGCCTCTTTCAATGAAGCCCTCAACCGCCTCGCTGTTTGGTCAGAAAACAAACAGGGCGACCTTTTTGCAGAGGTCGTTCTGTATCCCGGAAACTACACCACACCACTCATACAAACCTGGGGGCAGTATCAGCTGGCCGGCCGGAGACTGAATGTGTCCGTCCGGGGCACAGGGACAGTAACACTCGACGGATTTGATTCCCAGGTCTCTTCCGGACAGGGTATGGTACACCTGCTCGGCAGCCATATCAGGGTGTCCAGCCTGACCATCCTGTACAGTCCGGCAAACGGGGTCCGGTTCGGTTATGACTGGAACGGGAATGTATCAAACCCGCACGATGTACTGGTGGAAAATGTGACCGTCAGCCAGACTGCCGGTCATGGTATCCTGCTCGGGATCAGCCCCATAAAAAATTCGGACCCCTTCTCCCTGCATCCGACCGGCGAACGCTATGCTGTGCGCAACTGTACCGTATTCGATGCAGTCAACTTCAATCAGCCGCAGTCTCAGTGGGGCTCCGCCATCAAATTTCACAATGTGCGGTACGGGCTGGCCGAAAAATGCCACGTACACGACAACAGCGGCGAAGGCATTGATGTGGATCTCGGCGAGCAAATTATCATACGAAACAATACTTTACACGACAACTACGCCAATATTTACATAGACAAGGGCGTCGGAATACGCATAGAGGGCAATCATATTCACAATGATTACCGGACAGTTCCCGGTATCCTGCTCGGTATCGAGGCATTCACGGGACTGATAAACGATCATTACATAAAAGACATAGCCATACACAATAATATCATCCTGAATACCACCACCGGCATCAGTATATGGCAGGGTATTTACAGTTTTCTGCAAAAAGGTATCTTTACCGGCATTGACATCCGGCACAACACCATTATCGGACAGTGCGGCCAGAAAGCCGCTATCGGATTTTCCTATGAAACCCTGTTTGGAAATCCGGCGCCCAATGTTGTCTTTTCCAACCTCCGAATCACAGGCAATATTCTGAGTGCCCATACAGACAGCCTTAACAACGGACGACTGCTCACCGCACCGCTCAATCCGCAACCCGGACTGCAGGCTACCTTCAACCTGTGGAATCTTCCCCCCGGCCCGGGTTTCAATCCGGCTACCGATGAATCACGGCCTCTGTTGCCCGATAGGGCCGTTGTCACAGATACTGCCTCTTTTCTGCCGGGCTCTGACAATCAGGCATTTCTGTTCAATGTGCCAGCCGAGGCAGACCTGCGATACGACCTGACAGGTGTAGCAAGGAAGTCGCCAGCCACGAATGCAGGAGCGCTCGAGGCAGCCAGCGTGTCAGCCACAGCGGAACCTGATGTTTTGATTGGTATCTATCCCAATCCTGCATCCGGCCTGCTGACGATTCGCGGAATTCCGGATGGAGTGTGCACTTATACAATTGGACGTGCCGATGGCGGGATACTGCAAACAGGAATCGG
>JBDLWO010000012.1:0-7226 GCA_039804245.1 Bacteroidota bacterium | reverse complement strand
ACAGGGATGCACAGCTGAAATCACTGCTGGTTAATGAAATCGGGGTTGACCCCAATCAACTCATTTCTGTGCTGAATTTCGACGGATTCCCTATCACAGCGGATCTGATCAAACAGAAAATCTTCAAAAATCTGGTGGGTAAACTGAAAGCACCCTATGTGGCTGCACATGTTTCTCCCAGCGAATCCCAGGTAGGAGAATAACAATGTCAAACAGGATAATAACGTTTATTCTGGCCGGTTCTCTGCTCGCAGCCGCCAGTTGTTCGCCCTCCCGCCCGCCTGGCGGACAGGGCAATACAGGTTATTATCGCGAACAGCACCGCCCGCAGTATCATTTCACCCCGCCCTCGGGCTGGATGAACGACCCGAATGGCCTGGTTTACTACAAGGGCGAGTATCACCTCTTCTATCAGCACAACCCCGCCTCTACCGTCTGGGGGCCTATGCACTGGGGTCATGCAGTCAGCAGAGATCTGGTGCACTGGGAACACCTGCCCATTGCACTGTATCCCGATTCGCTGGGGTATATTTTCTCAGGCAGTGTGGTGATAGACGAAAATAACACCACCGGGTTTGCGCCTCCCGGCTCCGGCGAAAAGGCGCTGGTAGCTGTTTTCACCTACCACAATATGGAATACGAGCAGGCGGGCAGGCAGGACCGGGAATCGCAGGGCATCGCATACAGCCTCGATCGCGGCCGTACCTGGAACAAATATGCCGGAAACCCGGTTCTTCCGAACAAGGGCGATGTGGATTTCCGCGACCCGAAGGTTTCCTGGCATGAGCCTACCAAACGCTGGATTATGCCCCTCGCTGTGGGCGATTATCTGGAAATTTTCGTCTCCCCGGATTTGAAAAAATGGGAATACACCAGCACTTTTGGCAAAAATGAAGGTGCGCACGGCGGCGTCTGGGAATGCCCTGATCTGTTTCCCCTGCGCACGCGGGAGGGTGTCGAAAAATGGGTGCTCATTCAGAATATGGGCCGCGGAGCTGTCAACGGTGGCTCAGGAACCCAGTATTTCATCGGCAGTTTTGATGGCCGGACGTTCAAAAATGACAATCCGCCCGCTACAACGCTCTGGCTCGATTACGGAGCCGACAATTACGCGGGTGTTACTTATTTCAACGCCCCGGACCAGCGCAGAATACTCATCGGCTGGATGTCGAACTGGTTCGATTATGCACAGTCCACCCCGACGAGTATCTGGCGCAGTTCCATGACAATCCCGCGTGACTTGTGGCTGAAGAAAACACCGGATGGCTACCGGGTTTTTCAGAAGCCCTCTCCCGAATTGCGGGCACTGGTTACCAGAACCACTAATACCGGAGAGCAGGTGATTGGAAAAGAAGGCTGGAAGATGCGCGTCCCGGTATTGCACGAACTGGATCTGCACTTTGACATGAAAAACTGCAGCGCTACCGCTTACGGTTACAGACTGAAAAACAGCAGGGGCGAACAGGTAGTCATCACGGTGGACGTCGCGGGAAAAACCGTGACTGTTGACCGTTCTGCCTCGGGCAAGACCTCGTTCTCGGCTGAATTCCCCAAAAAACACAGCGCCCCGGTGTCATTCAGCGATATCTTCCACATGCGCGCGTACGCAGACGCATCGTCGCTCGAGTTGTTTCTGGATGATGGAGCCGCCTGTATTTCAGAGACCTTTTTTCCGAATGAAGACTTTAGTGAAGTAGAATTTTTTGCGGAAGGCGGAAGCATAACACTGGTGCCCGCATCTTCCGTAAATGAACTGAAACCTGTCTGGAATAAACAAAAATGAACAAGAAACTCGTACTTTGGTCTATTACCGTCGGTTTGGGCGGTTTTCTATTCGGTCTCGACACGGCCGTTATCTCCGGCGCAGAGCAGGATATTCAGCGTCTGTGGAACCTCGATACCTGGCAGCACGGTCTGGCCGTTGCCATGGCACTTTATGGAACTGTCATAGGTGCTGCATTTGGCGGTGTACCTGCAGATAAATACGGAAGGAAACCCACCCTGCTCTGGATTGGTATCCTGTTCTTCGTATCAGCACTCGGCACAGCATTAGTGAACGATGTGTACAGCTTTATGCTGTTCCGCTTTTTGGGCGGACTGAGTATCGGGGCCTCCTCGGTAGTGGCGCCGGTATATATTTCAGAAATTGCTCCACCCAAATACCGGGGGCGTATGGTCATTTCCTTTCAGGTGAATATCGTTGTGGGTATCCTGCTGGCTTATGTTTCCAATTACCTGCTGGAAGGCGTTGGTGGCGATAACGACTGGCGCTGGATGCTCGGTGTGGTAGCGCTGCCCGCACTGGCTTTTTCGGTGATGATGATGACCACACCGGAAACTCCGCGCTGGCTGCTGCTCACCAAAGGCGATGAAGCTGCAGCCCGAAAGGTACTTTCCATCACCAATGAGGAAGGCGTGGACGCAGCTGTAGAGGATATCAGGCAGTCGGCCGCAGGCGATGGCGGAGAAAAAAGCGAGCGGCTGTTTTCGGGAAAATACAACTTCCCAGTATTGCTCGCATTCCTGTTTGCTGCTTTCAACCAGCTTTCGGGGATCAATGCTGTGATTTACTTCGCACCCCGTATTTTTGAGATGACCGGCCTGGGCAAGGAAACTGCCCTGCTCTCCACTGCAGGAATAGGGGTGATCAACCTGATTTTCACTATTGGAGGCTGGTGGCTCATTGACCGCTTCGGACGCAGATTACTCATGTACATCGGCTCCATCGGATACATTGTTTCTCTGGCACTTACTGCTTTTGCCTTTTACAACGAATCGTATGCACTGGTTCCGGTCTATATCTTTGCCTTTATTGCTTCCCACGCTATCGGTCAGGGTGCGGTGATCTGGGTATTTATCTCCGAGATATTTCCCAACGCAGTGCGTGCCTCCGGTATGGCCCTCGGCAGCCTGACACACTGGGTGCTGGCGGCCATCATCACCAATATATTTCCTCATTTCGCTGCCACTTACGGCGGTGGACCCATATTTTTATTTTTCAGTGCCATGATGGTATTCCAGTTGCTCTATGTATGGAGAATGATGCCGGAAACCAAAGGCGTTTCACTGGAAGAACTGCAAAAAAGACTTACAAAATGACCTTCGTTCGTCCTGCTTTCCGACACCCGGATGCGCCTGTGAACAGGCTCGGCTACACCCGCAAATTTTACGAGGGTGCGCTTTCAACCCTGTGCGCCGGGTGCGGCCACGACTCCGTGAGTGGCGCCATTATTCAGTCGTGCTTCGAAATGGCCGTGGAACCACATAAAGTGGCCAAACTGTCGGGTATTGGCTGTTCATCCAAAACACCGACGTACTTCCTGGCCAACTCCCACGGATTCAACTCGGTACACGGTCGTATGCCCTCGGTGGCTACCGGGGCCTACATGGCCAACCGCGACCTGATGTATATAGGTGTTTCCGGCGATGGAGACTCTGCCTCTATTGGCATGGGCCAGTTCGTACATGCCATCCGCAGAAACCTGAATATCACCTATATCATCATGAATAACGGGTGCTACGGCCTGACCAAAGGCCAGGATTCTGCCACTGCCGATTTCGGCTCCGTCAACAAGTCGGGATCAGCCAATATGTTTCACGCCATTGATATGTGCGGACTGGCACTGGAATTGGGAGCTACTTTTGTGGCACGCAGTTTTTCGGGAGACAAGCAGCAGCTGATTCCGCTGATCAAGGCCGCCATGTCGCATCCCGGCTTCGCGCTGATTGACGTGGTTTCACCCTGCGTTACGTTCAATAACAATCCCGGATCTACCAAGTCGTACGACTACACCCGCGAACACATTGAGGCTACCGGCGCCGTAGATTTCGTTCCGTTTATGGATGAAATTACTACCGAATACGCAGAAGGTGACACGGTGGAAGTAGCGTTGCACGACGGCTCCACTATTCACCTGAACAAGCTTTCACCCGATTTTGATCCGCTTGACCGACATTCGGCAGTTTCAAGACTGTACAGGGCCAAAGCCGAAGGTGAAATTCTGACCGGGCTTATTTACATTGATACCGAGAGCAAGGATCTGCACCATTTGCTGAATACAGCAGAGCAGCCGCTTAATCAACTGGGCAAAGACCAACTTTGTCCGGGTATGCCCGTACTGGAAAAAATCAACGCATCCCAGCGCTGATTTTGCTAAAAAAAAACCTGGTGAAAAAAATACTGGTTACTGGCCCCGATGGCCTGCTTGGCAGCCACATTGTGCGCGTATTGCTGAAAGAAGGGTATGAGGTCAGGACGCTGGTATTCCCCGGCAGCCGGTCGCAAACGCTGGACGGATTGCCGGTTGAACGTGTGAGCGGAAATATTCTGGATACTGAAAGCCTGAAAATGGCATTAACGGGCTGCGATGCCGTTATCCATGCGGCAGCCAGCACACAGGTATGGCCGACCCGGTCTGCCCGTACATGGCAGGTAAACTGCACAGGCACTGAAAATGTGGTTCAGCTGGCGCTGGAACTGGGCATCAGACTGGTATATGTCAGTACCGCCAGCTCGTTCGGTGCCGGAGACCTGAATGCCCCCGGCACCGAAACGACCCCTTATGATGGCAGCCGGTTCGGACTCGACTACATTGAATCCAAATACGCCGCCCAGAATTATGTGCTGAATGCAGTTCGGGAAAGCGCCTTGAATGCCGCAGTCATCAATCCGACCTTCATGTTCGGCGAATACGATTCGCTTCCGAGTTCCGGCCAGATGATACTGGCTGTTTACCGGGGTAAAGTACCCGGATTCACATCAGGTGGTAAGAATATCGTTTACGCCGGCGATGTCGCGCACGCCTGCGTAAGTGCGCTGGGCAAAGGTAGAAATGGCGAATGCTACATCGCCGGTAACAAAAATATGAGTTACCGGGAACTGACTACCGCCATCGCCAAAGTGGTGGGCAGAAAACCTCCCTTCCTGTACATCCCCGACTTTCTCATTCTGGGTTTCGGATATCTCGCTACCGGTCTGGCGCTGTTGTTCCGGTTCAAGCCCGGTTTCAGTCATGCCACTGCACTGGCGTCCTGCAGCAAACAATTTTACTCATCGGAAAAAGCCGTCAGAGAACTCGGCATGCCGCAAACTCCGGTTGAAATGGCTATTCAGGCCGAATTTAACTGGCTGAAAGCCAACAACTATTGCTGATTTGCTGTTTACCCTGAAAAAAGGTGTTATATGAGTTTTTTCAACGACAAAGTAGTCATCGTGACGGGCTCCAGCTCGGGAATAGGAAAGGCGCTGGCTTTCAACCTGGGCGCACAGGGTGCAAAAGTGGTGATTAACAGCCGGGGGGGCGAGAAACTGGAACAGGTGGCCGCCGAAATGTCGGGCAAAGGATTTGATGTAATCGCCATACCTGCCAACGTAGGAAAACTCGATGATTGTCGGCAACTCGTGGAAGCTGCCCTGAATCATTACGGCAGAATAGACGTCCTCATCAACAACGCCGGAGCCAATATGCACGGTCGTGTGGAAGATACCGATCCGGAGGTGCTTCACCTGCCCCTGGAGATCAACTATCTGAGTGCGCTGTATATGACGCGGCTGTGCATTCCCGCCCTGAAAGAAAGCAGGGGCAGTGTCATGTTCGTGTCGAGCCTTGCGGGCATACACGGACTACCTATCAACGCAGTGTACAGTTCCGCCAAAATGGGGCTCAGAGCACTGGCTGAGTGCCTGAAAGCCGAATTTACCGGCACAGGTATCTATGTCGGAATCGCTTACGTAGGAATTACCGAAAACGAAGAGGGTAAAACGATTTATAACGCGAAAGGCGAAAAATTCGTGAGACCCGATTTCAAAATGCTGGGCATGCAGTCAATCGCCGACGTAGCCGAAGATATACTCTGGATGATACAAACCAGACGCTTCAAACACGTATTTACCTTTCCGGGAAAGCTGCAGGCATTCCTGAACAGCCTCTTTCCCGGACTGGTGCAATATCTGCTTACAAAAGCTTATCTGCGCCGTTACAATAACGGCTGGTAGTTACTTTACTGCCTTGCCTTTTTGCTGTAGTCTTTTTCCAGACTGTCAACCAGTATCTGGTAGGCCGGATCGTCAACCGGATTGGCGTATCTGGCAGGCTTGTTTTTACCCAGCAACTTCACGCGTACATTGGTATATCGCTCCGGGTGCATTCTGAAATCCTGAAGCAGCAGGTGCAGGTGGCGGGTGGAGCTCACGATGTTGTTGTACAGTTCTTCTTCCGTAAGAGCCTTCCCGACGGCTCCCTCGCCGCGCAGGAGTCTTTCAGCCAATGAATCCACCCTGCCGATGGCACGTGTGGAAGTGCTGAGGGTAGTTCTCAACGTATTGAGCGAAAGCGTAACCGAGTCGAGCGCGCTGGAGGCCTTTTGTGCGGTTACATCAATCCCGGCGGCTTTAAGCTGACGGGTAACATCGGCCAGATTAGCCAGTGCATCGCTGATATTGCGGTCGTTGGCCCTGATCGTGGAACTGACAGACGCCAGGTTGTCGGCCATGATACCAATACTCTTTTTGTTGAGGCGCAGAATCTCGTCCAGCTGTGCCGTGACGCGTTCCAGATTCCTGAGAGAGTTGTCGAGTGCATCTACAGTACCTGCAATACCGCCGGGATTTACCCTGGCGAGCGAGTCAATATTGATATCCAGGCCGGCTTTTATTCTGTCCGTATAGGCGTCAATCTGGGTAGGATCACCGATAACCGATTCGAGGAAATTTCTGGTGGCGCCCTGCAGAAAATCACCATCATCGGCACAGTTGCCATCGCACGGATGGTCTATAACGATTTCAATTGCCTTGCCCCCCATGAGTGACAGCCCCACGATGGCGGCAACAGCATCTTTCGGAATATCCACACCGCTTTCGATGGAAAGCTGTACGATAATTGATTTGTAGGTTTCCGGATCAACATAGAGCTTTTTCACCATACCAATCTGAAGGCCCTTGATAAATACGGGGCTGGAGGGTCTGAGCTGATCCACATTGGCATACCTGACATAGAACGTCTGTGATGGGGTCAGGACATTTCTTCCCTTGAGGAACTGGAATCCCCAGAATCCGAATGCAACTGCGGCAATAGCCAGCAGAGCCACTCTTGTTTCATTACTGATTTTCAGTTTCATAAATCCGATTGCATTCCGGTTTTGCTCATTTGCGAGCGATGACGGCTGTTTTAAAGCCCAGATTTTTAATTTCAGGCAACACTCCCTCTGCTTCCTCCCGCGATTTGAAA
>JBDLWO010000011.1:0-37822 GCA_039804245.1 Bacteroidota bacterium | reverse complement strand
AACTCTCCATCGTGTCTCTTAGAACAACCCTGTCACCAGGATCGTCTCTCTTTCTTTACTCAGGGTATCCTCTCCTCTCTCTTACCTGTATTCTCGCTTCCTTCCTGTCAATGAACTCTTTATGAAAACCTCACTTCTGAGGAATCTTTCGTTGTCTGTTGATTGTTTGGGGCCGCAAAGGTAGAAACCTTTTTGATAACCGGACAAGTTTTTGAAAGTTTTTTTTTAAAAAATTTTTCAGAACTGCTTCCCGGAAACCACCATTTCAATCATTTGTGCCAAGCTCTTTTGCTTTAGCGGCCGCAAAGGTAATACTACTCTGTTCAAACAAGCAAATGTTTTTCAAGAAAACTTTAAAAAAAGTGGCCAGATGAATGAAAGACTCTTGAAATCATTCAAAACTATCCAAAAACGGGCAATAATGCCTCATCATTGGCATCACTCCTTTCTCTATACAGTGCCGTCATATCAGCAATAGACTCATCTATGGTTTTATATCTGAATCCGTCTATGCCCAGTGACTTCCTGTTGTCGTATTCATAATGGGTTGTACCGGCCCTTGCACTTGCTTTGGTAACCAGTGGAGTTGTTCCGAGCAGGACTTCTTTGGCGCGTTCAACTCTCCATGCCACCTCAGCGAGCCACTTGCCTATTAATATATATGGTGGCTTTCTGTCCATAGATCTTGCCACTCTCGTAAAGAACTCTTTGTGACTCAGATTGTCAGCATTGAGTATATACCTTTCACCACTCACTTCCGAACCAATCATTCGTTCTATAAACGACACAACATCGCGCACATCAACAAATCCGGACTGACCATCGGGACAGAATTTCAGCCCCTTGTCAACTCTGCCCCAGAAAGCCGCAATTCCAGCTTCCCAATTCTTTACACCTATTATGACTGATGGCAATACCATAACGGCATTCAGTCCTTCGGCAATACCCCGCCACACCTCGACCTCTGCCAGATGTTTGGTCTGACCATAATAATGATTGTCTTTACCCTCTACCCAGTCGCAAGATTCATCGAGACGAAACCTGCCAGGCGTACGGCCCAGTGCAGCAATACTACTGACATGAATGAGCTTTCTCACCTTGTGGTACAGACACAGGTTGACAACATTGGTTGTACCTTCCACATTTGATGCGTACATTTTTTCGTAGTCTTTCGGATGGAAAGAAGGAATTGCTGCACAGTGACAAACTACATCAACTCCTGCAAAAGCACCATCAAGGCCTTGCAAATCTGTCAGATCGGTATTTACCCACTCGATTTTGTCGCTGTAGTTTTGAAGGTTACCGATTTCGGAACCTTCACGTTTGACAGCCCTCACACGATAACCCTTTTCGATCAGTAATTTTACAAGGTATGTTCCGAGAAATCCGGAGGCTCCTGTAACAAGAATCAGTTCATGTTTATTCATTGACAGATGTTGAAAGTGACAAGGTATATTCGGCGACGGCTTCAATTTCTTTCCTGCTCAAAAGATGGCGAAAAACAGGCATTACCGATTTGCCATTTGAGATGATTTCCACTCTTTGCTCACGACTCATTTTACTTTGGGTAAGGTCTCGGGCTCCGTTAAGCCCGAGATTACCTGAAGCACCATGGCACAATACACAATGTTTCCTGAAAAGTTCTGAACCTGAACTTTCATCGTTTCGGGATGCCGGAGTATTGTCTGTGCGGGTACAATTCTGCAGTAGTGTCAAAATCGGAAGCAGAAAAAAAAGCCTGTTCATATAATTCTGTTTCAGGATGCAAAAATGGGGAAGGTTCTGGCAATAAAGTAAAAATGGTTGAAACAAACAGCCAACAAACTCATTGCTCATCAATAACGCAAAGAAGGAATCGAAGTTCGCAAAGAAGCCTAATTGATCGCGGAAAAATAACCGGCCAGGCAAAGAAGAATGTTCACATCAGAACTGCATCAGTACTTCCATTCTGCAGCAAGCCACTTTTTTTTTGAGACAGCCAATTCAGGCCGACAGCTTTTCGCCCAAACGGCCCGTTAAACAAATTTCATTTTTTTTTGAATATAAATTTCAATCAAGAATCAGTCAAATTAGCATAATAAACTAAAAATCAATATGTTAAAGCTTAAAAGGTGTTGAAACTCTGATTTTTAGCTTTTTTTAACTTTTTTTTGTTTAATTATTTTTGGATATCTGTTAAACAAACATTTACCTTTGACCTACCAAATCTCACTAAAAGCACCACACAATGACAAGCGTTGAATTCAACACCAGGTTAAGCAGTCTGACAACCATCTTACACTCTTTTGCTTACAATCTTACCAAGAATGTAGAAGATGCCAAAGATCTCTACCAGGAAACTGCCTTCAGGGCCCTTTTCAACAGAGACAAGTTCCAGCCTGACACGAATTTCAAAGCATGGATGTTCACCATCATGAAGAACATCTTCATCAATAATTATCGCAAGAAGGTAAAATCCAATACTGTTCTTGATACAACCGACAATCAGTTTTATATCAACTCAGGGTCACATGCTACAGGCAACGCGGCCGAGGGTGTCATTATGCTCAAGGAGTTGAATGGCATGGTTGATTCGCTGGATGAAAGCATCAAGGTGCCATTTCTGATGCATTTCGAAGGTTTCAAATATCAGGAGATCGCGGATGAACTTGATCTTCCGCTCGGCACAGTGAAGAGCCGGATATTCTTCGCCAGAAAGGCTTTAAAAGATAAAATACTGGCCAATTACGGGTTCAACCCGAATTAACTGACTTTTTATTGTGGCTTTTAAGGATAAAGGGCCTGACTCTCGGTGCTGAGAGTCAGGCCCTTCTTCATTACATTGATCTGGTACGCCCCCCATCAACAGGCAGATTGATACCATTGATATAGGAGGCAGCCGGAGTTGCAAGAAAAGCAACTGCAGCAGCCACTTCAGCAGGATCTGCAAATCTGCGTGCAGGAACGCTGTTCAGCATATTCTGAATTACTGATTCTCTGGTCAGACCGGAAGCAGCAACTCTTTTGACTATAATTTCTTCAAGGCGTGCAGTGTGGGTATATCCCGGCAGCACATTATTGACTGTAATACCGTACTGACCGAGCTCACCGGACAGCGTCTTTGCCCAGCCCGCAACAGCCCAACGGGTAGTGTTCGATACTCCAAGACCTTCGATAGGTTCTTTCACGGAAGTACTGATGATATTGATAATTCGTCCGTAACCCTCTTCTTTCATTCCCGGCACAAGTTCTTGAACAAGAAGATGATTACAAAGCAGGTGATTATTGAGCGCACGTGTAAAATCTGTAGATACGGCATTTATAAGGGGACCTCCCGCTGGCCCTCCCGTATTATTCACCAGGATGTGAAATACAGTTCCGACCAACTTTGACTGCACAGATTCTATCAGTTCTCCCGGCTTTTCGTAATCGGCGACAATGTAATCATGTTGCTGTCCCGATGTACGGTCAAGCAACAAGGATGCTTCCCTGAGCGAGGACCCGGTTCTTGAGATCAGCGTGACGCAGGCTCCGAGTTTTGACAATTCAATTGCTGCGGAAAGCCCTATTCCGGCGCTTCCACCACCGACAAGTGCATTTTTGCCTTCAAGCGTAAGATTCATATAGCAGATTTTTGCGCGAATGTCGGAATTTTTACGGTTTCAGTTTGACGCAGTATCGAGTTCATACAGCTTGTAGTAAGTTACGACCTCTGCAAGCCGCCTGTTGAAGTCATCTACCCTTGATATATCCTCACCCCTGATACCATCTACCCATTTTCTCCAGTCTTTCCCTGCGCTTTTTTTTAATTCCCCGAACCAGGTCTGGCTGGCCATGTATATACTGAAATCGCGCCAGCCGTCCCATGCTGTTTCATATTTTCTTACACAAAAGCCATTTACTGAATAGGTATCGCCTTCCCAGTCATCGTCACAGGGAATCATGAAGTAGTTCTCTGACTTCCCGACCCTGTCATCAAGGCCGGCGTGACTATTGATGAATGCCGTGCCAATAAGTACCGAAGCAGGAATACCGAATTTCTTTCTTTCACTGACAGCAACCTTTGAGAACCTTCGCAGAAAGCTGCCTGCAGTGCCGGCATCAATCTCCCTGGCTTGTCTTTTGACCTGTTTTTCGGTACCCAGAGAAAACTCTGCTTCAGTTGAATTCACTCCTGGCCTGGAGGTGTTTGGGCGTGGCTGAGGGGGATTTTGCAACATCAGTTTGTTCTGATACCTGTTGACTGCAATCAACAACAGTATGCAGACACAGGATATTGAAAACCAATTTGATTTGACATAATTCCAGTTCATGACATAACAGATTGACAATCAAAAAATTTGTTAAAATCCGACTTTTTTGACCCGGTCGGGACACAAAAGTATGCACTTTTTATATTTTAAAAACAAAAAGTTTTATTTATTTATAAAAAAATCCAAACATAAAACAATTTTGATTAATCGGTATTTCTCTGCCAGAATCAGTTTTTCAGACTTAACTGCAGGCGGCCAATAATATTCCGATTCGCCTGTTTTTACTACTTGTTTTCAGAACATATATCGGAGTGTATAATTTTTTTCAAAAAAAAAGCCAAAAACTTTTTCAGGTTTCAGGTTTTGTTTTTCTATCTTTGGCGGCTTTTTCGAGGGGTCTTTATTCAGGCCAGGAAAGCAACATTACGGAATGTACTCCGGTTAAACAGAAATTAATATTAATCAAGATGTCAGCGATCTCTTCGGGGCAAATCACCCTGCTTGAAAATCTTCAGAAGTACTTTGGATTCGACGCTTTCAAGGCGGAGCAGCAATCCATCATACAGAGTTTGCTGGATGGTCATGATACATTTGTGATCATGCCAACTGGTGGCGGGAAAAGTCTCTGCTATCAGCTTCCGGCTCTTATGCTGCCAGGTACAGCGATTATTATCAGTCCGCTTATTGCCCTGATGAAAAATCAGGTTGATTCGCTCCGGGGTTACTCCGATCACGATTCAATAGCGCATTTCCTGAACTCCTCTCTGACGAAGGCTCAGATGAAGACTGTGAAGCAGGATATCACCGATGGAAAAACAAAACTGCTGTACGTTGCGCCCGAGACGCTCACCAAGGAAGAAAACATAGAGTTTTTCCAAAACTCGGACATTTCCTTCGTGGCAGTTGATGAGGCGCACTGTATATCGGAGTGGGGCCACGACTTCAGGCCGGAGTACCGCAGAATCAGAACCATGCTGGATGCCATAGCCAGGGAAGTACCCATCATGGCACTGACAGCAACCGCCACACCAAAGGTTCAGCTGGATATCGTGAAGAATCTCGAGATGGATGGAGAACATACGTATGTCTCTTCATTCAACAGAGACAATCTGTTCTACGAGGTAAGGCCCAAGGTAAAAAAAGACCAGACTATCAAGCAGATTATCCAGATAATCAAGGAGGAATTTCGCGGACAGTCCGGCATTATTTACGTTCAGAACAGGAAAACCGCCGAAGACCTTGCCGAGGTATTGTCAGTCAATGACATCAAGGCGGGGCCATATCACGCTGGTCTTGATCCCAAGACCCGTGCCAATACGCAGGATGCTTTCCTGATGGAAGACATTGATGTTATATGTGCCACGATAGCGTTCGGCATGGGAATTGACAAACCCGATGTTCGCTTTGTCATGCACTATGACATGCCCAAGTCTATCGAGAACTACTACCAGGAAACCGGTCGAGCCGGCCGCGACGGGCTTACAGGCAAGTGTATTTCTTTCTACAACTACGCTGATATTCTGCGCCTTGAGAAATTTCTTCGGGACAAACCTGTATCTGAGCGTGAAATGGGTGCCCAGCTGATGCAGGAAGTGGTGGCTTATGCAGAAACAGCCTCCTGCAGGCGCAGATTTCTCCTCCATTACTTCGGGGAGAGTTACGACGACGACAACTGCCACAAAATGTGCGACAACTGCAAGTCGCCAAAAGAGAAGGTGAGTGTTCAGCAGGAAATGGTCAATGTAATCCAGTGTATTCTGGACCTGAATGAAAACTACCTGATGAAAACCGTCATGGACTACCTGATGGGCAGGGAAACCAAGGAAATGAAAGATTTCCGCTTCTCGGAGCTTGACAACTTCGGCGTTGGTGATGACAAAGATGAGAATTACTGGAGTTCCATCTTCCGCCATGCCATGATCAACAACCTGATCTACAAGGAAATCGAGCAGTTTGGTTTGTTAAAGGTTTCTGAGGCCGGGCGAGAATATGTCAAGGCGCCCTACCCCGTTCAGATCACTATCAACCACGACTACGACGAGGGAGATTACGATGCCGATGATGAAAGAGGTGGTACAGCAGTGCTCGACGAGACACTGATGAACATACTGAAGGACCTTCGACGCAATATTGCCAAGAAGTTCAATCTGCCACCATACGTTATTTTTCAGGATCCATCGCTCGAGGAAATGGCTACTCAGTATCCCATTTCCATGGATGACCTGAGTAAAATTGTCGGTGTATCGCAGGGTAAGGCTCAGAAATATGGTCAACCTTTCATTGATGCCATCAGGAAATACTGTGAGGACAACGAGATTGAGCGTCCGATGGATATTACTGTCAAGACCGTTGCCAACAAGTCAAAAACAAAGGTGGCGATCATCACAGCCATTGACCGCAAAATTCCGCTGGAAGACATCGCAAAAAGCAATGATTTGTCCATGGATGAGTTGTTGAATGAGCTCGATATGATTGTGAACTCGGGTACTAAAATCAGGCTTGACTATTACCTGAACAAAAACATAGACGAATATGTCAGGGAGGCCGTAATTGAGTACTTCAAGGAGGCCGAAACCGATGGTATTGACATCGCCTATCAGGAGCTCAAGGATGACGAGATCACCTGGGAGGAGATTCAGTTAATGCGAATCAAATTTCTGAGCGACTACGCCAACTGATTTTTGATCTCGCTGAAAACGAGATCGGGTTCAAAGCCCATTCTGAGTGCCGCCTCAACAGTTTTACGCTTTGGGTCGGCACTTTCTTTATAGGCAACCAGCTTTTTCCTGATAACTGATTTCAGAATTTCGAGATACTCCGGCTGATCGAGATTTGAAAGAGCCCGGGAAATAACATCAGGCCTGATGCCTTTGGCCTGCAGCGCCAGCCTGATTTTTACCTTGCCCCAGTTATTTATCCTCATTTTTCCCCTTGCGTAAGAAATTGCGAACCGCTGTTCGTCGAAGTATCCATCATTACGGAGTATCTGAAGTATCATTTCAGCTGCTTCACCACTTGCTCCGAGTTCGTTCATCTTTTTATAAACCTCTGCAGGTGCTCTTTCCTGCCAGGCACAGAATTTTTCCATCCGCGAAAGTATTTCATCCGGCGTGAGTGGTTTCTGATCAGACGGCTTCCTTCCTGAGCGCATTATTTCAGGTTCAGAATTTCTATTCCTGCGGATGTTCCGATCCGAAGTGCTCCTGCATCTATGAGCGCCTGAGCCTGCCCGGCAGTTCTGATTCCGCCGGCTGCCTTGATCCTGAAGTGACTTCCTGACAGGCTGACCAGATTTTTAACCATTTCAGGGGTAGCGTTATGTCCGTGGAATCCGGTTCCTGTTTTAAGCCATGGCACTCCTGCCTCCCTGGCCAGCCCGATAACCCGTGTCAGTTCTTCAGTGGTGAGAAGACCGCATTCCAGAATCAGTTTCAGTGTGCCCCCCCTCGACTGCGTTGCCAGGGCAAGTGCATCGAGATCTCTGCTGACATGATTCCAGAGAGCACTTTTTACTGCCGCAATATTCAGCACCGCGTCTACGTCGCTGGCTCCCTCATCCATGGCACGCTTGATTTCGTCGCTTTTGGATGATATTGATGAGTAGCCCATTGGAAACCCTGCGACTGTTGCCAGCCGCGTTTTGGCCCTGTCGCCAAGAATGTTACGGGCTTCCCGGACAAAAAGCGGGGGGATACAGACTGCCGCGAATTCGAATCGCGTGGCTTCATCACAAACTCTTCCGATATCTCCGATGGTAGTATCAGGTTTGAGGATGGTGTGTTCGAGGTATTGTGCCAACTCTGGCATGAATAGACAATTTTGTTGAAAGGACCATCCCCCTGACTAACAGCTGGAGGCAGCAGATAATGTGTTTGAATTACTTTCAGTATGCAAAAGTAGTGAAATTTGGCTATCACGAAATGGAACATGAAAAAACCCTATTTTTACAGCGCTTTTTTAAGAGCATATACGGGATTTTCTCGCAGGGTCAAAACCAGCTTGTGCTCCGGCTTTTTTCAGCAACCAAACTCCTGTAATACGCCTTCAAAAGGTAAAAACTATAAAATACACCTGTTTTTGCCATCGGCAGAAAACCTCGGACATGCTTTGACAAAACAATCACTGTAAACCGGAAACACCTGATATTATGATGCATTTAAGCCAGCGGCAGATACTTTTGATACCGGGAGCCCTGCTTGCGGGATTCCTGCTATATTACTTTCATGATATTATGACCTATCTGGTCATTGCGTGGGTCATTTCCATGCTGGGGCGCCCACTGACTGTGATACTTCAAAAAAACATACGTATAGGCAAGTTCGGAATGGGGCCTTCTGCGGCATCTTTGATAACTATTTTGCTTTTTTATACCGTTATTGCGGGTTTCATGATGATTTTTGTACCTACCATCGTGGCACAGGCACGAAATCTGGCAGCGATAGACTACCATTCGATAGGAGAGAAACTCAGGGTACCGTTTAGTGATCTGGATCTGTTTTTACATCAGTTCGGTGTATTATCTGCTGATGAGAGCCTGTCAGTCCGTATTCAACACCTGTTCAGTGAGTGGTTCCGGCCAACCCTTATTGGTGAGTATCTGGGCTCATTTGCAAGCGCCGCGGGCAATGCTATGGTTACCTTCGCTTCAGTCACCTTCATTCTGTTCTTTTTTTTGAGAGACAATAACCTGTTTACAGATATTGTACATGCGCTTGTGCCCGATGACATGGAAAAGAAAGTGCAGGCTGCAGTTCGATCCAGCAGCCAGGTACTGACCGGATATTTCAGAGGATTAATGATTCAAACGCTTGTATTCGCATTCAATGTGACCATAATTCTGTGGATTGCCGGGAACGGCAATTCATTGTTGATTGGAGTTTTTGGAGGGTTTTTCAATATTATCCCTTACATAGGGCCCGTAATGGGTATGATTTTCGGACTTTTCATCACATTAACCTCCAATCTGGACATTGAATTTGCATTACTGCTGCCCATGTTACTGAAGGTTGCCGGAGCGTTTGTTATTGTCCAGCTGATAGACAACAACCTGGTTGGGCCTTATATAATCTCCAAGAGCGTTCAGGCCCATCCGTTGGAAATTTTTCTGATCACACTGGCCTCTGCCAAAATTGGGGGTGTAACCGGTATGGTTATAGGGGTTCCGGTTTATACCATTCTTCGGGTAATAGCACGGGAGTTTTTCAGCAACTTCAAGATTGTACAGCGACTTACCGGGAGCATGGATGATTAAGTTGATCGAGAAACTTGTTCAGCATATTGAGGGCATATACCCCCGCCATCTGGATATTTTTTCCCCTGTCGCGGCCAAAAACAAATTTATTCGCGAGCGTTTGAGTACCGCTGCTCACTGCGATCCATACAGTGCCAACCGGTTTTTCAGGCGTTCCTCCTCCGGGGCCAGCGATACCGGAGACTGCTATGGCAATGTCTGATCCCAGTATTTTTACAGCACCTTCTGCCATTTCACGCACAGTTTCCTCACTGACTGCACCTGCGCTGCTGATGGTATCCGGATTAACCCCCAGCAGCGCTGTTTTCATTTCATTGGAGTAAGTAACGGCGGAACCCACAAAAAAATCGGATGCGCCGGCTTCGGAAGTAATGAGGTGACTGATGTAGCCTCCCGTACAACTTTCAGCAGTTGAGAGTTTGAGATTGAGCGTTCGGAGTTTTTCGCCGATAACCCCCTGAAGTGTCTGTGTTTCCGTACCAAATATGAGATCTTCTATGTTATTGCGCAGCAATGCTGTGTATTTTTCCACTTCATTTGTGAGAACCGTTTCCGAATCAGCCTGAATTTCGCCGGGCCATACACCGGTAAGCCGTAAACGTACCTGTCCCAGCGCAGGGAGATATGCCAGTTTTATATGCGCAGGCAATGTTTCTTCGAACTCTTCCAGTCTGCGCGCGATAGCGCTTTCGCCTTCACCGGCGGTCAGGAGCGTGCGGTGAACAATTGGCCTTGAAACAAATTTGCTTTTGAGTCGCGGAAGCACCTCGCTGGTCATCAGGTACTCCATTTCAAAAGGCACCCCCGGCAAAGAAACCAGTACTTTCCCGTCCCGCTCAAACCACATTCCCGGTGCAGTACCAACCTTGTTTATCAGTATCAGCGCCTTGTCTGGCAGCGTGGCCTGGTCTTTCATGGAAGGTGGCATTGGTCGGCCAACTTTCTGAAAGTACGCGCTGATACGGTCGAAGGTTTCCTGATGGAAACCCATACCTGATTCAAACATATCAGCCAGTGTTTTCTTGGTAATATCGTCTTTGGTAGGACCAAGTCCACCGGTAATAAGAACAATGTCGGCGAGGCTCAAGGCGTGTTCGATACCGGCAATGATATCTGCCCGGGTATCGCCCACGCTGCTCTTTCCATTTACCGAAACCCCAATCAGATTAAGCTGCCTGCTCATCCAGGCAGAATTGGTATCCACGATCTGACCGATCAGAATTTCATCACCGATTGTAAGAAGATGTGCGTTCACAACAGAAATTTGTTTGATATAAATTGTTTGGAATTATTACTTTTGCCACAAATTCAAAGCAGTGGGGTACGATGAATTCGGATTCGTTGAAGACTGGGAAAACCCGGCACCACTGACGCCTCCTGAGGAGGTGTCGGGTGTGCCCCATGTTCCAATCAGGATATCTTTTCCACCCGCCGGATCGGACTACATGGGAGGCACGTGCGACGGGCACGTGTATCGGACAGTGTTTGCCGGGGCAACTTCCGAGAAGACGTACTCCCTCGTGAGGGCATTTCTTGTGGAAGAAGGATACTCAGATATTCCGTTACCTGAAACGGCAGATGAACTGCTATTGTTCAAACGGCCGCGTAATCCCCAGTTACAACTTTTTGAACTGAGGGGCTATATACACAACCCGGTAAAGATATTATTTCCCAGAAAGCCGCCCCAGAAACATGCTCTGATACTGGAGCTTTACAATGAGCAGTCGGAGCATCACCTGCTTCGTTTCCACGGCTTTATACAGTAATAAAGCGACAGAAATCTGCGGCCAGCAGCATGGTTTTGCCCTTGAAATGTTTCCTGGGGTGCAAATGTTTTTGAATCAGTACTCCGACTTCGGGATCCTTGTCGAGGAATGTCATCAGTGTTTTGAGCACCTTGAAATATCTGGGGAGGTCATCCTGTTCAGGAATATCACGGGCTCCAAGTACAGCAAGCACTTTTCTGAAGATACTGAAATCGTACGGTGCATACAGATCGGGGTACCTGAATGAAAGATAAACCGAGATCATCCGGAAATCGGAGTGATAATGGTTGTTTTCGATAGAGGTAGGGTTCGCCTTCCTGTAATCGCGCAGCAGCGAGTCGCATCCAAATAAAAAACGTCCTGCTCTGCCATCAACAGGTTTGGTTTCATTAAACAGGTCATCGAACATCCACCTGACAGTCAGGGGATCAAATTTCCAGAATTCGGTCATCATTTTTTTGGGCTCCCAGTTTTCCCCCTGCCACAACCTGCGATTTTCCTCGCTGTAGAAACAGTTATCGAACATAGTCGCCGGATCAGGTGTGTCGGGATTCCAGTTATTCTGAAAATGCTGTACAGCCTCCCAGGCATACAAACCGGGGTGAGTTCGCATTTCCGAGAGCCGGATTTTGTAGGCAGGTATGGCGGCCTGGATTTTATTTAACAGCACTGAAAGGTATCAGATTTATGAAACAGGCAGGTTTTATTGCCACACTCCGGGTAATGAGACGGGAAAAATAGTACTTTAAATTTTTCCACATTGTGACAACCGACGTAACCTTTCGGTTTGAAAATTGTTCACTCAATTACCTTTACGGTGCCAAAACAGGCGAAACAATTTTACTATGGAATTTTTTGAACTGAAAGTCAGGGCTATCAGGCCTGAAACATCCGATACCAGCACGATTGAGCTGGAAATCCCCGAGTCATTGAAAGACAAGTTTTCTTACCGGCAGGGACAGTACATTACCCTGAAGGCAGAAAAAGACGGCCAGGAGCTCAGGCGCTCTTACTCCATGTCAACAAGCCCGGCAGACAGTAACCTGGCTATTACTGTAAAAAAAGTGACAGGTGGCCGTGTTTCCAGCTGGCTTGTTGATGAAATAAAAGAGGGCGATATGTTGAATGTAGCCACCCCGGAAGGCCGGTTCTATTCAGAAGTGAATCCCGAGAAACGTCGTACGTACTACATGTTCGGGGCGGGCAGTGGCATCACCCCATTGATGTCTATCATCAGAACAGTGCTGGAAGCAGAACCGATGAGTGCTGTTTTTCTTTTGTACGGCAACCGCGATGAGGAAAACATCATTTTCCGGGATGAGCTCGATAATCTGAGCAAGCGTTACGATGGTCAGCTGCATGTTGAATACGTGCTCAGTCAGCCCAAAAAGGAGAGCAGCGGAGGCCTTTTTGGTTTGTTCCGGAAAAGCAGCTCCAACTGGCAGGGCAAGACAGGAAGAATAACCGCCAAGGTTGCCAATCAATTTCTGGATGAGCAAATGCCCAGAGGACCGGAACAGGATTGCCTGTACTTTATATGTGGTCCGGGATTTATGGCTGATGACCTCAAGAACGCCATCATTTCAAGAGGAATCAATGCCAAACAAGTTCATACCGAGCATTTTGTGAATGCCGGTCATACGCCCGGGGAGTTTGTCGCAGGCACTTCCGCAGGAGAGAAAAAGGCCATAATACACCTCCGCGGACAAAAGCACGAGTTCATGATCCCCGATGGTGGTACTATTCTTGATGTATTGGTGAAAGCCAAACTGGATCCGCCTTATTCCTGCACTTCGGGAGCCTGTGCTACCTGTATGGGTAAAGTACTCAGTGGAAAGGTGACAATGGACGCCTGCTATGCACTCGACGAAAGCGAAATCAAGTCGGGATATATTCTTACCTGTCAGTCACGGCCGGAATCTGATCTCGTTGAGGTTACCTACGATCTCTGAAAATTTCAGGGGAGCACCGGACTTAACTGGTGCTCCCCTGAAGAATACTATTCGGTGGCGGAAGGATCTCCCGGATTCAGTTTTCCGGGGCCTCTTGTAGCACCACCTTTATAAGTGGCCTTATCCATGACAAGTTCACAGGAATAGTCATAATTTTTGCCGGCCACAGTTGTCGGTTGTTTCGTAATTCTGATCGTTAGAGCTGGAGAACTGGCGGAGCCGGGCACCTCATATACATAGGCATTCCCCTTCTTTACAGGCGCAACCCATGGGCAAAAAGAAGCTGTTTTGTTTTTGCCATTCTGAAGAAAGATACCTCCCTCGGGATTGCTGATTTCTATATCCCAGCCGAATGGTTCGGTACCAACACACCAAAATTCAAAGGGTACGCTTACAGCATTCATCAAATCAGGATTTTTGGGAAGCAGTGAATCAATCCTGGTTACTTCAAAGATCGGGAGACGCATTTCGCCAGTGCCATTGAACTGTCCTGAAAACACGGCGAAAGCAGTTTCATTGGGATATACGCAGGGTTGAATAGCCTTATTGTAGTTCTCAACTACCGAACCCCCTGTCATATCCTTCAGAAGGTACAGTTTATGGTTGGCAAAGTCCATGAACCCGAGTTTTTCACCGTTCTGCATCATCAGTCCGCGGATTCGGGTAGCAGTTGGGGCATCAGACTGACCGGCAGCTGAACCGGAAACAACTGTACCGCCTGTCAACTGACTCCCGGAGGCAGTAGCAGCGGCTTCAGTTTCTTTGGGAGCGTCCTTGCACTGCATCAGAGCAAGTGCCAGAATGGGCAAAAGCAGAAATTTGTACATCTTTTTTTGAGTGCAAATTTATGGTATGAAAGTGCCAACTTTCCAAAAATCTCCAAAAGACTTTGCTGATATCAATATTTTACAGGAACGTGACTGGCCCGGGAGAACAGATAGTGCATTTTTTACACGAAGTTCATATTAGAGTCTTACCTTTGTGCCTTCACCAGTTCGGCCTTAAAGAATCATATCAAGGCATCAGGAAACTGCAGAACCCTATCTCCTGAATAATCGAACTCATTCAGAACTCAATAACATCCTGCCATGGTTGGAAGTCTTACCCAAAAGAGCACACAGCTCAAGCGTATTTTCATTGAACCCAAACTGCCTGAATCCCTTGCTCCGCTGGGAGCATTGGCCCAGAATCTTTGGTGGTCATGGGATCATGAAGCTACAGATATGTTCAGGAACATTGATCCTGCTGAATTTGAGCGGCAGCAGTATAATCCGGTAGCACTCCTGGATGGGCTGAGCATGGAACAGGTTCAGGCGCTGGTTGCCGACAAGGCATTTGTGAAGCGAATGAAATCTGTTCACGACAGGTTCATGGCGTATATGTCGGAGCCAAAATCAGCAAACCAGCCCAAGATTGGCTATTTTTGCATGGAGTACGGACTTCATCAGTCAGTAAGACTTTATTCGGGTGGTCTGGGGGTACTGGCGGGTGACTACCTGAAAGAGATCAGCGACCGGAACGCAGATTTTGCCGCGGTAGGATTACTTTACAGATATGGCTACTTTCAGCAAGGTATATCCATCAGTGGCGAGCAGATTCACCATTATGATCCGGCAAAATTCACCCAGCTGCCACTGCATCCTGTACGAGACAGCAGAAATGAGTGGCTCAAAGTCAATGTAAATCTTGCAGGACGCACTGTTTGGGCCAAGGTTTGGGAATTGCCGGTAGGCCGCATGTCGCTCTACCTGCTCGATACAGATATTGACGACAATGCGTGGGAAGACAGGGTCATTACCCACCAGCTTTACGGTGGCAACAATGAAAACAGGCTTCGTCAGGAATTACTGCTGGGTATAGGAGGTCTGCGCGCGCTCAGCGCAATGGGAATCGAACCCGATCTGTTCCACCTGAACGAGGGGCATGCCGCCTTCATAGGACTGGAGCGGCTCAGAAACTTTATGAGGGAGAAGGGGCTAAGCTACCAGGCAGCCCTTGAAGTAGTGAGATCTTCCCAACTATTCACGACCCACACGCCCGTTCCTGCCGGGCACGATACCTTTTCGGAAGATTTGCTGAAAAATTACATTGATGAATATACTTACGCGCTTGATCTCCCCTGGGAGGAGCTGATGGCGCTGGGGCGTTCTCATGCTGACAGAAAGGAGGAACTCTTCAATGTGAGTCATCTGGCTATACGTACCTCACAGGAGGTGAATGGCGTAAGTCGTTTGCACGGAGATGTAAGCCGTAAAATGTTTTGTGAACTGACGCCCGATTATCACCATACTGAAAATCATATCGGGTACGTTACAAACAGTGTGCATTTTCCGACGTGGGTGGCCTCGGAATGGCTCGAGTACTACAACCAGAAACTGGGCAAGGATTTTTCCGAAAAGCAATCTGACAGGAAACTTTGGAAAAAGATTTTACAGGTTCCGGCGGGCGAGCTTATGGCCATTCGCAAATTATTGAAAAAAAGGCTGCTTGACTGGGTCAGAGAGTCACTGACTACAGACCTGATGCGGCGGGGCGAGAATCCGAGAGTTACTTTTGAGGTAGTGAATGCAATCAAAGACGATGCGCTTGTATTCGGGTTTGCCCGCCGATTCGCCACATACAAACGCGCAACCTTGCTGTTCTCCAATGAACAGCGGCTTTCCGAAATTGTCAACAATCCCGACCGTCCGGTAATATTCCTTTTTGCGGGCAAAGCACACCCGGCCGACAAAGGCGGGCAGGAGTACATACGACTCATATATAATGTGACCAAAAACCCTGCATTCAGAGGGAAGGTAATTTTTCTCGAAAATTACAGCATGGAAATGGCCAAGCTGCTCACCGCCGGTGTAGATGTGTGGCTGAATAATCCTACAAGACCCAAAGAAGCATCGGGCACCAGCGGTATGAAGGCTGTGATGAATGGGGTAATGAACTTCTCCGTACTCGATGGCTGGTGGTGCGAGGGATACAAACCGGGAGCAGGCTGGGCTCTCTCAGAGCACGATACCTACTCCGAACCCAATCTGCAGAATGAACTTGATGCAGAAACTATTTATAACATCCTGGAAAACGACATTATACCCACTTACTACGATACCAATGCAGAAGGTGTCAGCGAGCGATGGGTACAGCATATCAAAAATACAATCTCCGAAATAGCTCCTGAATTTGTGATGGGAAGAATGCTCGATGACTACTACGAGCGTTTCTACAATAAACTCTGGACTAGAAGCAAGCAACTGTGTCAGCACCATTACCAGCGTACACACGAACTCACCTCATGGAAAAAAAGGGTGGAAAATACGTGGAAGGCAATTGAGCTGATTGATTTGCAGGCTCCTGATACATTTAACCGCTCTCTTCCGCTTGGAGAGGCATTTGAGGCTAAGGTAACTCTCCGTCTGCAGGATCTCTCTCCCGAGGATATCGGCATTGAGATTGTATTTTACAAACGGAAATCAGAAGAAGAGCTGGAGTTGATCGGGAAGCACGAGATGAAATTTTCTCACGCCAGCGGTGCCGACTCAACCTATTCCTGCCACTTCCTGCCCGATAGTGCCGGAGTGTTTGAATATGGTTTCCGTATGTTTCCGAAACATCCCATGCTGCCCCACCGGCAGGATTTCGCGCTCGTGCGCTGGCTGTAAACCATCATCTGTATATGCGTAGTATCACTATCTCTCTGATCTTCTGCCTATCTGCAGGATTGCAGGCCCAAAAGCTCGCTCACCATGACATCCTGATGCTGGATATGCTGGAAAAGGAAGGAAAATGGACGGTGGGAAAAGTTTCGTTCCTGACGTCTTTCAATCCCGGAGGCTACAACAATCAGCCAAAATTCTTCTCCGAGAATGAATTGTGGCTTACCGTTCAGGGAGTCAGTGACACTACGCAAACTGATATCCATGCACTGAATCTTGCCGATAAAACAGCAAGTGCAGTAACCCGAACCCGTCTGACCGCCGAGTACTCCCCTACCCCGATGCCAGGAGGAAAGCGTTTCTCCGCTGTAAGGGTAGAGGAGGATGGAAACCAGCGGTTGTGGTCGTTTCCAATTGACGCAGAAGATAACGGCAGACCCGTATTTGAAAATATTTACGATGTAGGGTATCACTGCTGGATAAACGACACCTCCGCAGCACTGTTTATCGTCGGACAGGATCCAGAACCACACCAGTTGATTGTGGCAGGAACAAACGGGCAGGAACCTGAAAAAATTGCCAGTAAACCAGGAAGATGCCTGCTGATCAAAAAAGACGGACAACTGGCTTTTGTACAAAAAGTAACTGATCAGATCTGGTATCTGAAACAGTGGTCACCAATTACAGACAAACAGGAAATAATCGTCAAAATGCCGTTTGGCAGTGAGGATTTTGCCATCCTTCCAGACGGCTCTTTTCTGACAGGCCAGGGACATATCCTGTATGTCTATTCACCCGGCAAAGACACAGAATGGCGGGAGGTCGGCAACCTTGGCACATACGGTGTAAAAAAAATCACCAGGCTGGCTGTGAGCACGGGAGGCAAACTGGCTGTTGTAGTTGAGTAAGCGATTCTACTGTTTCGCAGGAGTCACCCGATTACTTCACCTCTTCATACGTAACGGCATCTGACCCGATCTCCACATCTTTATCTGTCACCGAACACCCGCCTGCACCGCAGCACCCTGCGTTGAAAAGCGCCTGGAGTGCCAGAACACCACCCATACCCAGCAAGAGGGAGTCACCCGTGCGCCATGCCTCCGAGAATGCAAAAAAAGCAATACCAGCACGAAATATACGGGTAAAGTGCCAGTTGGAGAAAAGCGTGGCTGTAATCTGGTTTGCCATTTCGAAATGATTTGTAGAATTGAAACAATGGCTCAAAATTCGTGCTTACACATCTGTATGGATGGTGATGGATGTTACATAACAATATTGACCATTCGATTCTCACCGATATAGCCGCTTTCAGCGTATTTTTGCAACCAAATATGCAACCAATGTCCCTGACCACTTTCCGATCACTGATAACTGCCGGAATTCCATCAATACTTCCAGATGCCCGACCGCTCGACCACTCGGTAGCACACGCGCCCAGGCGCGTAATCGAAGGAGTTTTGTCGGAAAAAGATAAAATCCTGGCATTAAAGAATGCACTCAGATACTTCCCTGCAGAATGGCATCCCATCCTGGCAAACGAATTCGCGGAAGAACTGAAAAAGTACGGTCGCATATATATGCATCGCTTCCGGCCGGATTATGCCATGCACGCCAGGGGCATTGCCGAATATCCGGCCAAAACACCACAGGCTGCTGCTGTCATGCTGATGATACAAAACAATCTTGACCCCAAAGTGGCCAAGTATCCGCATGAACTGATCACTTATGGTGGTAATGGCGCTGTTTTCCAGAACTGGGCACAGTATCTTCTGACCATGAAGTACCTGTCTGAGATGAATGAAAATCAGACACTTGTATTGTATTCCGGTCATCCTATGGGATTATTCCCAAGCAGCCCCGAAGCACCCCGTGTAGTTGTTACAAACGGGATGATGATACCCAATTATTCAACCAAAAACGACTGGAACAGGTATAATGCCATGGGTGTAACCCAGTACGGACAAATGACCGCCGGATCATTTATGTATATCGGGCCACAGGGCATTGTACATGGTACAACCATCACGTTGCTGAATGCAGGGCGAAAAATGGGGCTTGGCGACAGTCTGGCAGGCCGTGTTTTCGTTACCTCGGGGCTGGGCGGGATGAGCGGAGCACAGGCAATGGCGGCCATTATTACGGGCTGCGTCGGGGTGATAGCCGAAACTGATGCCGACATGATCAGGCAAAGACTTGCCGACGGATATATCAAAGAAGAAAACGTATTCAGAGATGCCGGCAAACTGACAGACGCCATCGAAACAGCCAGAAATGCCCAAAAAGCTGTTGCACTGATTTATCACGGAAATATTGTTGAATTATGGGAACGTTTTGTGCGCGACAATATTCAGATTGAGCTCGGTTCGGATCAGACAAGCTGCCATAATATCCACGATCTGGGATATTGTCCGGCAGGATACACTTTTGAGGAGGCCCGGGAACTGCTGAACACAGACAAGAAAAAATTCCTGGAGGAAGTCGGAGCTACCCTCAGAAGGCATGTGGACGCCATCAATATCATGACGGCCCGCGGTATGTATTTCTGGGATTATGGAAATGCCTTTCTCAAGGAAGCCGGAGATGCCGGCGCCGATGTTTTCCGTAAATCCGGCGAAGAATATCCGTCAGGAAGCGACAGCCCCTTCCGATACCCGTCTTACGTAGAAGATATTATGGGGCCTTTATGCTTCGATTATGGATTTGGACCGTTCCGGTGGGTATGCTGCTCCGGCAACCCCGAGGACCTGGAAAAAACAGATCGGATTGCAGGAGACGTGCTTGAACAGATGCTGAAAGAAGCTCCCGCAGAGATAAGTGGACAAATCAGCGACAACCTGAACTGGATCCGCAATGCGCAGACAAACCTGCCGGTAGTAGGATCTTTTTCGAGAATACTGTATGCCGATTCTGAGGGCCGGATACGTATCAGCAGGGCCTTCAATGATGCTATCAAATCGGGGCAACTGAAAGGTCCGGTAGTACTGGGCCGCGACCACCATGATGTGAGCGGTACAGACTCACCATACCGCGAAACGGCCAATATATATGATGGCTCCAGGTTTACGGCCGATATGGCCGTACACAATGTAATCGGGGATTCATTCAGAGGCGCTACCTGGGTAAGTCTTCATAACGGAGGTGGTGTCGGCTGGGGAGAAGTAATGAACGGAGGATTCGGCATGGTGCTTGATGGATCTGATGATGCAGACCGCAGGTTGCAGAATATGCTGTTCTGGGATGTGAATAATGGAATAGCCAGGCGTGCGTGGGCCCGAAACCCGCATGCGTTGAGAACTATACAACGCACAATGGATACATATCCGGAACTGAGTGTGACCATGCCCCATCTGGCCGATGAATCAACTATTTTAAAAGCACTGGAATACACTGAAAATCAAAAATAAAGTCGCAAATGAAACTTCGTATTGGCATCGATAATAATTTGTTCACAGATCGTGTACAGGATCTTGTAAAAAGTGGGGGTATTGATTTTGAATTGATTATGCTGAAAGAAACCAGAGAGATGATCAATCAACTGAAAACAGGCGCCATCCAGGCTATAGTGATTCCGCTGGAAGGCGCTCCATTTTTTGATAAGACAGAAATGATCATCGCAGCACTATCAGAACGTCTGGCAGCCAATAACTGCCTGCTGATAAACAAGGATAGTTTTGATCCATCACAGGTGCTTCGCCTGAAAAAGGGCGTCACGGTGCACTCAATTACTGCGTTGGAAAAGGCCATGCTGTCGGAAATACGTCCGGATCTTGTACATTGCGAATTGTCGGCACTGCGCGTTGGCGACCACATTGATGCACTTTTCACTTCGGAAGAATACGTTGAAAAATTTTTTGACGGCGATTTATTTGAGAAAATGACACTCAGCCCATTTGAATTTCCGCCAGTTCCGGGCACAGGGGTATTGAGTTTTGTTTGCTTGAGAGCAGATACAGATACCCGAAGACACCTTCAGAAAATCCACCACAAGGAGGTTTCTGTGTGTACAAATGTAGAACGGGCAGTTATGAGGGAGCAGATCGAAAACCGGAAGAATATGGGGGTATGGTGCGAAAGAGATGCCAATGGGTATTATCACGCCTGTGCAGTTTGCCTGAAAGACGGACGTATCCGGAGAGGCCGGGCATCATCGAGTACCCATGCAGGACTTGCGCAAGAACTGGCCAGGCAGATATTCTGATCAGCTTTCGTTGATGATCTTTTCCTGCTGACTGATACCTTCCTGATGAATAGCCTCCAGAAAAAGAGCTACGAATTCATGACTCAATTCGCTCTTTTCTGCCCTCTGACGACAGGCATCAGCGAGTGCCCGCCAGCGCTCAGGTTGGTAAATTGCTATATTTTTATCCTTCTTGGCATGACCGATATCGCGTACCAGCTTCATCCGGCGTGCAATCATTTGAATTATCTCTTCATCCAGCTCATCAATTTGCCGGCGCAGTGAGTCCATGGAAGCCAGATAAGACGGATCATCAGAACTCGCATGTCGCCTTTTCAGGGAAGAAATCATCTGTTGGAACTGGAGGGGCGTGATCTGTTGAGCAGCGTCACTCCAGGCATTGTCAGGATCCGGATGTACCTCAACCATCAGGCCATCAAAGTGCAGATCATAAGCCTTTTGTGCAGTTTCTGCCAGAATATCCCTCCTGCCACATATATGAGAAACATCGCAAATTACCTCGAGACCAGGGAACTCCTGCATCAGATCAATCGCCATCTGCCAGCGCGGCAAATTTCTGTACTTGCAATCGCCATAGGTTGAGAATCCGCGGTGAATAGCAGCAATCCTTCTGATACCGGCCTTGTAGAGACGCTCCATGGCGCCTATCCAGAGTTTATAATCCGGATTCACCGGATTTTTGACAATAACAGGCGTGTCGGTACCTGCCAGGGCATCGGCGATTTCCTGCACTGAGAACGGGTTGACAGTAGTTCTGGCCCCAATCCACAGTACATCAATATTATGTTCCAGGCAATCGTGAACATGCTGGGCGGTAGCCACTTCCGTGGTAACCGGCAGCCCGGTTTCCTCCCTGACACGTTTGAGCCACGGAAGACCGGATACACCAATACCTTCGAATGCGCCCGGACGAGTGCGGGGTTTCCAGATACCCGCCCTGAAAAGAGAAATTTGCTGCTCCTTCAGTGCCCGGGCCGCAGAGATTACCTGAGCCTCCGTTTCAGCCGAACAGGGGCCGGCAATCAGTACAGGCCTTCCATCAGATTCAAAAATGGGTTTAAACTGCATACAGAACGTATTGAAAGGGCAAAGTTCGGTTAACATGCCCGATAATTCAGGGTGGTCACATCAATTAAACAGATGACAATAACCTATGGTTGCTATTTTTTTGAGAAAAGCCCGATCAAGCGCAGGTTCTGACTACTTTTGCACCATTAATTTTCTGAAATATGGCAGCAAAAAGCAAAAAGACCTCTCAAGCTACTACTGTTTCCGCCTCCGGCAGAAAATCGGCTACAACAGCTGTTGCACTCACCAATACCTTTACAGGTGAGTTCTGGAAAGACAACTGGCTACCCGCACTTTGTCTGATGGCCTTTTCTTTCGCACTGTATGCCATAGGCATCAATTATGGCTATGTGCTTGATGATGAACTTATTATCACCAAAAACACCTATGTTCAGGAGGGATTTGCAGGTTTGAGAAAAATCTTCGCCGCCGACAGCTTCATGGGTTATTTCAAGGAGCAAAAGTTCCTGCTTGAAGGCGGCCGCTATCGCCCACTGTCCCTGGCCACCTTCGCTATCGAGGTGGGAATACTCGGCCCGGGGCATACAACGGTAAGCCACATCATCAATATCATACTGTACGGACTGACCGGTATTTTACTTTATCGCATTCTCCTCGGACTTTTCCCGATTGGCGAAGGTGGCCGCTGGTATTTCAGTCTCCCTTTTATTGCAGCCGCCGTATTTGTTTTTCAACCTCTTCACGTAGAATGTGTTGCCAATATCAAAGGGCGCGACGAAATCATAGCATTGCTGGGCGGACTCGGCTCCCTCTGGGCTACGCTGAAATATTTTGATACCAATAAATCGGGCTGGCTCTGGACATCCGCCTTTCTCCTTCTGCTGGGAATGCTCTCAAAGGAAAATACCATCACTTTCCTGGCAGCAATACCACTTACGGTTGTCTGTTTTACTTCGGTTTCAAGAAACCGCGCCATTTCAGCGGCATTACCACTGCTTTTCTCGGTATTTGTATTTATACTGATTCGTTATCAGGCTCTTGGTTATATGCTGAATCACGGCAAAACCGGAACTGATCTCATGAATGAGCCGTTCCTCGGTATGAGTTTCGCCGAAAAATCCGCCACGATTTTCCTGACACTCGGATGGTACGTCAAACTGCTGTTTGTCCCTTATCCGCTCACCATTGATTATTACCCCTATCATGTTCCCAAAGTGAACTGGACGGAGTGGAAATCCCTTCTTTCGCTTGCAGGTTATATCGGTATGACATACTGGGCGGCGAAGAATTTGAAAAAACATACCATTCCCGCTTACAGTATTCTTTACTATCTGCTTACGCTGAGTATAGTGAGCAATATCTTTGTATCGGTGGGTACCTTTATGAATGAGCGTTTCCTGTATATGCCCTCCCTGGCATTCAGTCTGCTTGCCGGCTGGTTTTTTGCCCGCAAACTGCCTGAATGGCTGAAGGAAAAGCCGGATGCGGCCTATCCGCTGGGTATGATCCTTGTTGCCGGCATTCTGGGTATGTACTCATACGTAGTGGTCAAGCGTATTCCCGACTGGCAGGACGGGCTCACCATCAATGCGGCTGCGGTAAAGGTTTCACCCAACAGCTGCCGGTCGCATACTTTTTATGTGACCGGGCTTTACGATAACAAGTACAAAATCAGCAAGGACAAAACTGAAAAAGAGATGCTGGTGGATACCATGGAGTATCATATCAAGGAAGCCCTGCGCATCAATCCGAACTACAGTGCCGCCCTCATAATGAAATCAGCTGTAGCCGCTGCACGCTTCGACCTCGATCACCAGCTTGACAAGTTGTTTCACCAGTTCGAGGCTGTGCTGGAGAAAATACCCTACAACAACAACTTCCGTTCATTCCTCGATCAGTACATGGTTTATCTGAACGGCGCCAATTCAGACAAGTACAATGCATTCTGCTACCGTGTCGGCTACGAGTTTTTCTACAAGCAAAAGAAAGATTATCAGACGGCCGTCAAATTCCTTCAATATGGCATAGATCGTCAGACAGAGGACATCCGTTTGCTGGAATCCATGGCTGAGGTGTACAAGGCAATGGGAGAAACCGCCAAATCGGCTGAAATGCAGCGGCGGGCAGATGCTCAGAAGTGAGCCAATCCGTGAACTCGCATCAATATGAAGACCCAACTCACCCGGCTATCCGACTTCACTCTTCTGCTGAACTCAACCAGCACTTTTACTGCCATCGGTACCATAATGATACCGATGGCAGTACTATTGGCAGGGTGTGGGCCATCCGGCACACCCCTCGATGCCGAAACCAGGCTGGAAATAGACACTACTGCTTCCAATCAGATTTTGTACGTCCGAAAGGAAATGGATAGTATCTGTCGCGATTACGAAAGACAAAACCTGAAAGCGCTGGTTGACTCAATCAAAAAAGTCAGGGAGGAAGAAATCGCCCAACAGCTGAAAACCATTCCGAGATAATCCGGCATTATTACTCATTTTTGAGTGCACGAACCACAGCACGGGCGACATTTTGTCCATCCATCGCTGCTGATATGATTCCGCCGGCATAACCTGCTCCTTCCCCACATGGGTACAGATTCTCCATCTCCGGGTGCATGAGTGTTTCTGTATCTCTGGGAATCCTGACCGGAGCGCTGGTCCGGCTTTCTGTAGCCACTACAATTGCCTCCTCTGTGTAGTACCCCCGCATTTGTCGCCCAAAGTCATTCAGACCCTCTCTCAGTCTTTTATAAATGAATCCGGGAAGCAGTTCACCCAGCGGAGCCGGGAATATGCCGGGTATATATGAAGTACGCGGCAAGCTGGCTGATAATTTGCCGGATATGAAATCAGTCAGACGGAGAGCCGGCGCCTTTTGACCACCATCACCTGCCCCAAACACCTTTTTTTCCACCTCCGCCTGAAACTCCAGGGCAGCAAACGGGCCATGTTTCATCCATGGTTGAAGGTCTTCAATTTCCACAGAAGTGACAACCCCCGAGTTGGCAAAGGGCGAATCGCGCCTGCTCATACTCATCCCGTTCACCACCAGTTCGCCCGGAGCGGTGGCCGCGGGTACAATCAATCCGCCCGGACACATACAGAAGGAGAATACCCCTCTTCCGGAAACCTGGCAAACCAGACTGTAACTTGCAGCAGGAAGGCCCTCTTCCCTGACCGGCTGACGATACTGGACGCTGTCAATAAGCTGCTGGGGATGCTCAACCCTTACTCCCAGTGCAAATGGTTTGGCCTCTATTCTGATACCTCGACTATACAGTAACCGGTATATGTCGCGTGCGGAGTGGCCGGTTGCCATGATGACTGCACTCCCCTGATACTCGCGGGTTGTATTATCTTCCTTCCCGATCAGCGTGGCTACCACTCCGGTGATCTGCTTGTCCCGGATAATCAGGTCGGTAACAAAGTGGTCAAAATGTACTTCACCCCCGTAATGCTCAATTGTTTCTCTGATATTTTGCACCACCCCCGGCAACTTGTTGGAGCCGATGTGCGGATGTGCATCTGTCAGGATATCCGATTTCGCGCCATGTTCAACCAGCAGCCTGAGCGCCTTGTGGATATTTCCGCGTTTGACTGACCGGGTGTACAACTTGCCGTCAGAATATGTACCTGCCCCACCCTCTCCAAAACAGTAATTGGAGTGCGGATTAACTTCACCAAACTGCTGAATAGCCCTGAGATCGCGTCTGCGCGCACGCACGTCCCTGCCTCTGTCGAGAACAACAGGTTTAATGCCCGACTCGAGTAATTCGAGGGCTGCAAAATAACCGGCTGGTCCGGCACCTATGATAATAACAGCCGGAGCGCCGGAATCAAGCGGACGAAAACCCTCCAGAATAGCCGGTTCAGGAGAAAAAAGCTCTCCCTGGCCAAAAACCTCGGCTCTGAGCCTGAAAACAGGTTGCCTCGAGCGGGCATCCACAGAACTTTTAAGAATTTCAATATGCGAAATCTGATCCGGACGAAGCCCGGTTTGGTGGGCAGCTTTCCGGCGAATCACCACTTCATCGTGCTGCTCTGAAGGCAGTAATACTATTTCAATAATGTCTGACATGTTAAAAAGTCCCGTTTCTATCGGGAAACAACTGCAAAGATACGCGACAGGGTGCTACCCGGCGAACACACCTCTGATCGTAATTGGACAAATATTTGCTGACAAAGCCAGATACCGGGATTTTTCACGACTATTGCGCTTATTTTTGCGCTGAGGGAACCCTGCGGCTGCGTGCGGTGTTTAACCGGGAAGCTAATCAGAGAATCAAATCCAATCACAGAAAATTGAAGAAGGGAACCGTAACAAAATCCACAGGGAGTTGGTATAACGTGCGATCTGACGAAGATGGCAGTACCGTTCAGTGCCGAATTGTGGGTAAATTCAGACTCGACAATGTCCCGGTCACCAACCCGGTGGCAGTGGGCGACCACGTTGAATTCGCACCGGAAGGACAGAATCAGGGTATGATCAAAAAAATACTCCCCAGAAAAAACTATGTGGCCCGGCAATCGCCCCGAAAAAAACTGGATCTGCACCTGCTGGCGGCCAACATTGACCAGGCTGTACTGATTGTCACCATTGTCCAGCCCACTGTAAAGCCGGGCTTTATCGACCGGTTTCTGGTGATGCTGGAGCGCGATGAAATTCCGGTAACCATCATTTTCAATAAATCAGACCTGTATGATGAGGAAGACATGGCTGTTTTTGAGGAAATGAAGTCGGTCTACAGCAAGATTGGCTACAATATCATGCTCACATCTGTAACTGAAGGTCAGGGAATCAGCGAATTCAGGGAACTGCTGAAAGATAAAACAACCCTCATCAGCGGACAATCGGGGGTAGGGAAAAGCAGTCTGGTAAACGCTATTCAGCCACAACTTGATCTGAGGACGTGTGAAATCAGTGATTATTCGGGCAAAGGGCAGCACACCACTACTTTTGCAGAAATGTTCGATCTGGATTTTGGAGGTTCACTGATTGACACTCCTGGTATTAAAACACTGAGCTTCAACAACAAAGACAAATCAAATATAGCCCACAGTTTCAGGGAGTTTTTCAAATTGTCGGAGCACTGCCGGTTTGGAGGGGCTTGTCTGCACCGCAACGAACCCGGGTGTGCCGTACATGAGGCACTCCGAAACGGAGAAGTGAGCGAACTCAGATTCCAGTCATACCTCGTCCTGCTCGATGAGACAGAGGAACAGAACTACTGGGAAAGAAACAAGGAAATGTAACGTATATGCGCAAATTGACAGCAGACACCATTTACCCCGTTTCGTCCGGGCCACTGAAAAACAGCGTTATTATCACAGGAAACAACGGTGAAATTCTCGCTGTAGAACCTGTTGAGCAGCACGACCCCGCCAGTATCGAGCATATAAGCGGAGTTATTGTGCCCGGATTTGTCAATACCCACTGCCATCTGGAGCTGTCGCATATGAAAGGGAAGGTGGATACAGGAACCGGGCTGATTCCTTTCATCACCAATGTAGTAACAAAGAGAAATGCTCCTCAGGAGATTATTGCCGATGCTATTGAGAAAGCGGAACAGGAGATGCTTGAAGAAGGAATCGTGGCACTCGGGGATATTTCCAATACGACCGACACCTTTGCCGTAAAGTCGCGCGGGCGCATGCGATACTACACCTTCGTGGAAATGTTTGATTTTTTGCAGGATGCCGGTGCGCAAAAAGCTTTTGCAGACTGGTCGGCAGTATTTGATCAGATTATTCTTGCTGAAGGAAGTGCACGGACCATCGTGCCACATGCACCATATTCTGTGAGCAGAGAATTATTCAGGATGATCAATGACGCCAATCCGGCAAGTGGTGTGACGATCAGCATTCACAATCAGGAAACGCCGCCTGAACAGGAGCTTTTCCTGAACAAAAAGGGCGGATTTATAGATTTTTACAGCAAGTTTGGCATTTCACTTGACGCATTCGAGCCAAACGGAAAGCCATCCATTCATTACGCGCTGGCCAATATGTCGCCGGCACGCAGAACGCTTTTCGTTCACAATACCCTGACAACCCGCGATGATGTTACTGCAGCACAGGCATGGAGCGCCAATACTTACTGGGCTACCTGCCCGAATGCCAACCTGTATATTGAAAATCGCCTGCCCGACTATCAGGCATTCATAGATACGGGGGCCCGGGTTACAATTGGCACCGACAGCCTGACATCCAACTGGCAGCTCTCCATTCTGGAAGAAATGAAGACTATTTCGAGGTTTCAAAGTTATGTAACCTTTGAGACAATGCTCCGTTGGGCCACTCTGAACGGCGCTGAAGCGTTGGGCTTCGAACAACAACTCGGGAGCATAGAGCCCGGTAAAATACCCGGACTGGTTCAGATAGAAGGTATGCACGACGGGCGGCTTCAGCCGCAATCGAAAGTGAAAAGAATCATCTGATCAGCGCTGTCTGATTCCTTTCACTACCAGCTCAATCTGTGAAGCATCGTTTCTCCCGGTCTCCTTCAGACTGAAAGCGATATCAAAGGCTCCTTTTTTTACCTGAGAAAAACTGCTGGCGAGCCCGAAAGCCATACCTGTGAAGACAGGCCCTTTCTCATGCTGACGCAGAGAAAGAAAAGCATGATTATTTTGCAGTACTTTGCTCTTGCCGGTATCCACCACAGCCTCGGCAACAAATACAGGTGTCATATTGTGCGGGCCATAAGGCTCGAGTACCCTGAGTGATTGCATTAAATCATGGGTAATCTGACCGAAAGCCAGAATTGCTGAAACCTCGAGTACCGGAATTTCACATTCTTTTCTCAATTCGGCTGTCACTACCTCCTCAAACCTGTGGATGAAAGCTTCTATGGACTCAACAGGCAACTGCAAGCCGGCCGCGTGTGCGTGCCCACCATAGGAATAAAGCAAATCCCGACACTTCAGTATGGCATCATACACGTCGAATCCCCTGACAGACCGGGCAGAGCCAACGGCGCGGCCATTGCTTTCAGTCAGTATGATGGCAGGCTTGTGAAAATCCTCGGCAATCCGGCTGGCAGAGATACCAATGATTCCCTTGTGCCAGGATGGGTTGAAAAGGACGATGCTTTTTCTGGACTTCAAATCAGTCAGCTCTCTCACCTTCTCCCTTGCCTCATCGGCCATTGCATAGTCCACCTTGCGTCTCTCAGCGTTCCGGCGGGCCAGCTGTCGTGCCATGTCGAGTGCGCTGTTTTTGTCGGCAGAGAGCATGAGCTTTACTGCATCCCGGGCATCACCGAGCCTGCCTGCCGAATTAATGGCCGGGCCAAGACCAAAAACCAGATCCTGAACTGAGAGTGGCGGGGTGCGATGTACGCTTTCCATAAGCGCCCACAATCCGGGCCTGGGGCGTCGGTTGAGGCGCTGTAGTCCGAATTTGACAAGTATCCTGTTCTCCCCTGTGAGCGGCACGATATCGCAGGCAGTACTTACGGCTACCAGATCGAGCAGAGAGGCCAGTTCTTCAACGGGTGTGTTGTTCAGCAAGGCCAGTGCATGCACAAGTTTGAAGGCAACACCACAGCCACAGAGTTCCCTGAAGGGGTACGGACAATCGGGTTGCTTCGGATCAAGTATGGCATAAGCGTTCGGAATCTGCTCGCCCGGCAGGTGATGATCGCAAATAATCACATCCACACCGCAAGTAGCGGCCATATTTACTGCCGCATGATCCTTGATCCCGCAGTCCAGGGCCAGCAGCAGGGTGCAGCCTTGTTTCCGGGCATATTCCACGCCTCCAATACCGAGCCCGTAACCTTCAGACATCCTGTCGGGGATATAGTAATCGAGTTGATTGGTCAGTCTGGACAGAAAAGCAAACATCAAGGATACAGCGCCGGTGCCATCCACATCATAATCGCCGTAAAGCAGGATTTTTTCACCTTGCTGAACAGCCTTGTCGAGACGCGCGGCAGCCCGCTGCATATCCTTCATCAGGAAAGGGTTATGGAGAGCGGAAATAGCAGGAGTCATGAAAGAAGCCGCCTCTTCAGCACTTGCAATACCCCTTTGTGCAAGAATTTGGCAAAGGAGCGGGTCGGCATTCAGAGACGACGACAGTCGTTGAACGACCGACTCATCAAATGGAATTTGCTGCCAAATAGTGTGTTTTGGGTCCGGCATAAGCGATATTTGTACGAAGTTAAGCCGGAAATTCCACAAATGCAAATATTTATTCCTCTTCGAGCCATTCGTTGGGTCTGCGACTGCGGCGGGCGGCTTTTTTTGCACCCGTTATTTTCTTTGATTTGAGTCTGTCGGCGACAATTACCCTTGGTACGGTCGTTTTTTTGCGTGGCTTTACTTTTTGCAGCGCTTTTTCCAGTAAACGCTGAAGTTTTTCGGCTGCAATAATCTTGTTCATCAGCTGCGAACGCTCGGTCTGATTAACGACGGCCAAAATACCTTCAGATGATAAATAGCCGGAGAGGCGTTCCAGGATCATGGCCTTTTCAGCATCATCGAGCGCACGTGAAGCACGCACATCGAATAAAGCTTCGGCCTTGGTTTCGACCTTGTTTACATTTTGCCCACCTTTGCCTCCGGAGCGGGAAGTCCGGTATGACAGTTCCTGATGGAGAAGTTCAATATTCATAGTGATTATTAATGAGAATTTCGGGGATAAAGTTCCATTTCAGGAAGAAAACCGAATGGCAGGGGGTTCCACGAAAAAGGGCCGGAACAATTACTGCCCCGGCCCGTGAAAACACCTAAAACCCTATTAACTAACCTTATGAAAACTCATGTTTGATGGGGATCAGCCAATCTGAATTGATTTGGAAATTGGCTTGGCTTCATCCCGCTTTGGAAGTTCCACATTCAGAATTCCGTTTTCATAAACAGCACTGATGTGTTCAATGTTCACAGAATTCGGCAATTTAAAAGAACGACGGAAAGATTCATAACGAAATTCGCGCCTCAAAATGCGCTCGTTATTTTCACTTTTGTCTTCGGAGGCAGCCTCACGCTTGCCTTCAACAGTCAGATAATTGTTCTCCACACTAATCGTGAAGTCTTTTTTATCGAACCCTGGTGCAGCAACAGCCAGCCGGAAGGAATCCTTGTTTTCGACAACATTAACAGCTGGTTGACTCAGCGCCGAGTCGTCGCTACCAAAGATGTCTGCGAGCCCCCGATTAAAAAACTCGTTAATTAAACCGTTGTGAGTGGATTTGGTTGAGGAAAACGGATGAACTTTTACGATGTTGGCCATTTTTGAAAAATTTTTGATCGTTGAAGATTTTTTGAATCAGCGTGCCCGTTGGCAAAACTCTTTTGCCCGTCATGCACTGCGGCATTTTTTCTTGCCGCACAATCCATCATAATCAATTCGCGTACCATTGCATGAAATCGGCTTTTTATGACAGATTCCAGGAAACAAAAATGACAAAATGGCATCTACCTAAAAAAAATAATGACATTTTGTCACCCACTCTCAATTAAATGGACCTGACTGTACCGGGAATAAACTGCACAGCGTTTAAATACAAAATTCGGTTATCATGGTGAAGATGCTCCTGTCATCTGTCCTTTGTTTTCATGTACTTGATATGGCAGCCAGCGACAGTCTCCTGCTGAACAGGATTCTGCCTCTTACATGCATAATGGCTACAGCCGATCATCTGGGCAATGCCTACGTATTAAGAGAAAGCGGATCTCTGGAAAAATACGATGGCGCGGGAAACCTGACGGGCTTTTACCTCAACAGGCGTCTCGGAGAAGTCACAACAGTTGATGCGGTAAATCCAATGCAGGTGTTGGTCTGGTACAGATCGTTTCAGACGCTGGTTTTCCTGGACAGGACTATGAATGAAATGGGCCGGATGGAATTTTCCGGGAAAGGGTATTATGGTGTGAGCATCGTGACCACTGCTGCTGACGGAAACCTCTGGTTTTACGACGAACTGATCAACAAGGCTGTAAAGCTGACCAGGACGGGTAATGTTATGTTTGAAAGCTGGCCACTCAACCTCGATTTCAGGAACGGGTTTTCCCCCGTTTGCATACGTGACAACGGAGAGCTGGTTATTCTGACCGATCCGGTCAACGGTTTATGCCAGCTCGACCAGTATTCTGGCAATCCTGCCAGTAATCCACTCAATAAAACAGGGCTTTTTGATCTGGCAGGCGACTGGATGATCTCCACAGACGGCAAGAATATTCTTCACAAAAACATCCGGACCTTACAGACATACGAAACACCGCTGCCAGCCGGGGGGGAAATGCGCGGTATTTCGGGTCATGGAATCTTCATACAGCGCAACGAGCATCTGGAATGGTATAAATCAGGGCATTAGACGGCCTGTACTCCAGATATCATTATCAGATTTCCGGTAAATGATACGGTCGTGCAGGCGGCTTTCGCGCCCCTGCCAGTATTCAAACAGATCGGGCTTCAGACGGTATCCTCCCCAGAACGGCGGCAAAGGCAGCACATCGAAACCTTCAAAACGGGCTTCCACCTCTTTCTGCATACGTTCGATCTCCTCACGGCTTTCCACCCCGGTACTCTGATGGCTTGCCCAGGCGCCGATCTGGCTCGAACGCGGACGGCTCTGAAAATATGCGAGCGACTCTGCAGCCCCTGTTTTTTCCACCACGCCTTCAATACGTACCTGACGTTGCAACTCAAGCCACATAAACAGCATTGCCGCCTGCGGATTTTCCATCAACTCCCGGCCCTTCCTGCTTCCGTAGTTTGTGTAAAATACAAATCCCTCTTTTGTAAATTCTTTGAGCAGCACAGTACGCGCCCCGGGTCTGCCATCGGCACCGGCAGTAGCCAGGATAAAAGCGTTGGGTTCCGGAAGCTGGCTGTTCACTGCTTCGTGGAACCAGATTCTGAATTGTTCAAAGGGATCGGGAGCTACATCCGATTCAGAGAGCGTGTGCAGTGCATAATTCTGGCGAAGCGCAGCAATATCTACGAGCATTTCCATGGCAGGTACCAATTTACCGGTTAAAATTGAGCAAAGGAAAGGCTCTTTTGTGATGAATAGTCAGGGAAACCATACCTTTGCAGCGCAAAATTCGGAACAAACGACAATAAAACCGGTATTACCGTATTGATTTACATCATTCCGGCGCCGAGACTTCAGTCAGCAGCCTGGTTCACATTGCAGTTCCGAAAGCCAATTTTAACCGTTTTCATATCCTTTTCCATTAATGGCATACCTTTTCACCTCCGAATCCGTCTCTGAAGGCCATCCCGACAAAGTAGCCGACCAGATCAGCGACGCCATACTCGATGAATTTCTCCGACAGGATCCCAACTCCAAAGTTGCCTGCGAAACGCTGGTAACCACAGGTTTGGTTGTGGTGGCCGGAGAGGTCCGATCTACTGCCTATGTTGATATTCAGGAAACTGCCCGCCAGGCAGTAGCCCGTATAGGGTACACCAAGGCAGAGTACCAGTTCGACGCCAAGTCATGCGGTGTTATCTCCGCTATTCACGAACAGAGTGCTGATATTGCCCAGGGGGTTGATGTTGGCAAGAAAGAAGAAGATCAGGGTGCCGGCGATCAGGGTATGATGTTCGGATACGCCACCGACGAGACCGACAATTTCATGCCTCTGCCGCTTGACCTGGCGCATCTTCTCCTTCTGGAACTGGCTGCCATCCGCAAAGAAGGCAAACAAATGAAATACCTCCGCCCGGATGCCAAAAGTCAGGTTACAATAGAGTACACCGACAAGCACGTACCCAAAAGGATTGAAACCATCGTTATTTCTACCCAGCACGACGACTTTGATGAAGACGAGCGTATGCTGGCCAAAATCGCTTCCGACATTCAGCGTATCCTCATTCCGCGTGTCAAAAAGAAGCTGCCTGCAAAACTCACCAGGCTTTTCACAGCCGATACCAAATACTTCATCAACCCGACCGGAAAATTCGTTATCGGAGGGCCTCACGGCGATACCGGCCTTACTGGCAGGAAAATCATCGTTGATACCTATGGCGGCAAGGGAGCTCACGGTGGCGGTGCCTTCTCCGGCAAAGACCCTTCCAAAGTTGACCGTTCGGCAGCTTATGCAACCCGGCATATCGCCAAAAACCTGGTAGCCAGCGGACTGTGCAGTCAGGCACTCGTTCAGGTGGCGTATGCCATTGGAATTGCCAGGCCGGTTGGCCTCTTCGTCAATACGTACGGAACCTGCAAAGTCAAGGGACTCACCGACGGAGAAATTGCCCAGAAGCTGCTCACTATCTTCGACCTTCGTCCTGCAGCTATCGTGCGCAGATACGGATTGAAAAACCCGATTTACTCCGAAACGGCTGCCTACGGCCACTTCGGTCGAACGCCGGGAGTGAAAAAAGTCATGATCGGACTGAACGGACAGGCTAAAGAAACAGAGGTTGAAACGTTCACCTGGGAAAAACTCGATGCCGTTGATGCAGTGAAGCAGGCATTCGGAATCTGATCAAATAAAAATCCGTCGAAAGCGGAGGCGGCTGTATTGCCTCCTCCGCTTTTTTTTAAACCCGTTCAGGACTTCATCTGCTATGACCAACACCGTAATAAGGAGAGTGATTGTCCTCGGGGCACTCGCATGCCTGAGCCTCCTGACTATCCAGACATACTGGGTACTCAGAACATGGGATATACAGGAACGCGAATTCAACAGAAAGGTGAATCAGGCCATGCTCGATGCTGCCAATAAGCTGGCAAGCCTGAACCTTTTTGATCTTCCTACCAACAGGCTGGTTGACCAGGTTTCGTCCAACTACTGGGTGGTCAATGTAAATAATGTATTCGAGGCTTCAGAACTGGAGCTGTGCCTTGACAGGGCGTTTGAGGCGCAGGGGCTGAAAGAAGATTACCTGTATGGTATTTTCGACTGCTCCAGCGACCAGATGGTTCAGGGCAAATTTGTGAAATATTCAGCCGGCGCGGCAGGGCGCATACCAGTATCAGAGCCGTTACCCAAACACTACGACAGCGATTTTATCTATTACTTCGGGGTACAGTTTCCCGGAAAAAGCAGTAATATCCTGAGTAATATGTGGATTGTTATCGCTTTTTCTGTACTCATGCTCGTAACACTGGCTTTTTTCAGCTACTCCATGTTTGTTATTCTCCGGCAGAAGCAGTTGTCTGAACTTCAGCGGGATTTTATCAACAACATGACGCATGAGTTCAAAACACCCATCTCCACTATCAATATCTCCACCGATGTATTCCTGCAAAATGAAAAAGTCAGGGAAGACCCAAGGCTGAACAGGTATGCAGGTATCATCAAGGAACAGGTGCTCAGACTCAATACGCAGGTGGAAAAGGTACTTCAATTGGCCAAAATTGAGCGCGACAACATAGAACTGAATATCGAGAAACTTGATCTGGTGGAGCTGATAAGCAGCATATCACCGTCCATTGAGTTAAAAGTAAACGATAAAAAGGGTACGCTCCAACTCAACCTGACGGCCAGCAATACCGTGGTTAATGCCGACAGAATTCACCTGACCAATATCTTGCATAATCTCGTTGATAACGCAGTGAAATACACGCGAGACCATCCTGTAATACAGATTTCTCTGCACGACGGGCCCGGTAAAAAACTGGTTCTTGCCATTCAGGACAACGGAATCGGCATAGCCAGGGAGCATCAGAGACGCGTTTTCGACAAATTTTACAGAGTTCCCACTGGGAATCTCCATAACGTCAAGGGCTTTGGCCTGGGTCTTTTCTATGTAAAAACAGTATGCAAACAGCACAAATGGCACCTTGAAATGGATAGTAAGCCCGGCGAGGGAACCATAATCCGCATTATCATGCCTTCTCAGGACTGACGTCCAGGGTAGCAGTTAAAGGTAACATGTGCTCAGTGCAGGCGCCCGCTCTCCCGAACAAGTGTTGTAACTTCCTTATTAAATTCATCCTGTTGAAGCAGGTCTTCCAGTGACATGTGCATCCGGTATTGCCAATAGTGCTTCGGGTTGGCAGGCACGTTGATACGTTCTTCGTGTGGATTCTGCCTCCTCAGTCTGCCGTCAATACCCAACAAATCCTGTAGCTGGAATACCGCCCACATAGCCGGAGAATGAAAATGCTGCGCCAGCATTTTTCTGACAATCCAGGGTTCACAGAAATACGGCGCCTCTCCCTGTTCTCCCAGTACCTCATGGTAAAACCGGCGGGTGAGATCCCTGTCCTCCTCCCACCATCCGCGCAACACACTCATATCGTGCGTACCGGGCGTAACCACGCTCAGGTAGGGCGCATCTTTCGGAAGAAAGAAAGCCTGTCCGGGCGACTTGGGCATCCGCTGAATTTCCAGACTGAGTAAACCCAGATCACGCATCACCCCGGGCACACAGGCAGGCACCATACCGAGGTCCTCTCCGCAGATGAGCATATTGGAGGCCTTTTTGAGTGCAGGCAGTTTCTCCATAGCTTCTTTCTCCCAGAAATCATCCTGGCGGCGGAAGAAGTAATTGATATACAGCGACTTGAGTTTATCCTGAATATCGCCGGGGAGTGCCCTGAATGAAGAGGTGGCCTCCATATTGAAGCGGAAGGCCCCATTCCAGCGCGTACCCTGCGGAGCAGGATCGCCCAGCAGAATTACGTTGGCAATCAGATCGTACAGTCCCTGACGAAGCTTTTCGGACTTGTCTCCCGGTGTTTGGCTGCTGAAAAAAGCTTCCACCTGCCTTTGCGTGGCAAATTCAGGTAAAAGTTCGAAGCGACCTTCCGGTCCGGGCTTGAGAAAATTGATCGCTACCGTTTCGGCATCCTCTCCAAATATTTCATACAGAACGTGTTCAGTGATATAAGGCTTGCAGAGACGATCGTAATTGAAACCCACCCCGGCTTCGTACAGCTCCTCCTCCGTCAGGGGGATAGCGGGGGAAAAAGCGCCGAGTATTCCCTCCACAGCATGCAGCGGAATACTCCATATCCGGAAAAATCCGAGAATGTGATCTATTCTGAAGGCATCGAAATAACCACTCAGCTGTTCGAAGCGACGGCGCCACCAGGCAAACCCGTCTTCCTTCATTCTATCCCAGTTATAAGTCGGAAACCCCCAATTCTGCCCTTTTTCTGCAAATGGGTCAGGCGGAGCACCTGCCTGGGTGCTCATGTTGTAAAGTTCAGGAGCCACCCAGGCATCCACTGAATGCCTGTAAATACCAATGGGCAGGTCTCCCTTCAGAGCCAGCCCCTTCGCATGTGCATACGCGACCGCTTCACTGAGTTGCAGGTGAAGATGCCACTGCATAAAGAGGTGTATGGCAATTTCGTCGTAATGCTCTGACGAGGGATCAATGAGTCGGTGAATTTTTCCTGTTTCATAGACCGAATATTCCGGCCATGCCGAAAATTCCGGCGTTCCATACTTGTCACGCAGCCAACAGAACACGGCATAATCATCGAGCCAGTAACGATTTGCCCGGTAGTGATTCTGCCATACCGCGTCTTTCTGCCAGTCTTCCTTCATGAGATCATACAACTGCCGTATGATCTCATACTTCAAACTTGAAACAGCCTCATAATCAATACTTTCCAGCGCGTTGAGCGTTTTCTGCTGTTTTTTGTAGGGTTTCAGCACGGAAGCATGTTTCCTTCCCGCCAGTTTCTCCGGATTCAGGTAGATCGGATGGAGGGCAAATACAGAAACAGGCGCATAGGGGTATGAATCTGTCCAGGTACGGGTAGATGTTGTATCATTGACCGGCAGCAATTGTATCATTTTCATTCCCACTGATCCTGCCCAGTCAGAAA
>JBDLWO010000010.1:0-15160 GCA_039804245.1 Bacteroidota bacterium | reverse complement strand
CCAATCCTGTCCACGACGTTCTAACGGTGGTTTTACCCGACCCCGGCCATTATCAGCTCCGCATCATTGATTCCGGCAGTGGCCAGATACTCCGGTCAGTACAAGCAGATGCCGTTGAAGGGGGGTACCGGATGGATATCCCGGCAGGTGACCTGACACCTGGTTGCAAGATACTGTCGCTGCAGCACGAAAAAGGGATGATGCATGCCAGATTTATGAAATTCTAGATTTTTCATGGAACAAATCAGGTGGAAGGCAGCCTGAAAAGCTGAATGCTTTTCTGTCGGCTCCTCCACCTGATTTGCAAGTGTTTTCAGCAAGTCAATAACTGACCAGCTTTCTTATTTGCGCTTTTGCCCTTTCTATCGGGAAAAAGTTCTGCTCCAGCGGAATGGCAAATGGCACAGGCGTGTCGAGGCTGGCGGCGCGCAGCACCGGTGCGTCGAGATACTCGAACAGGTGTTCGGAAATCCAGGCTGAAATTTCACCGCCGATACCACCGAAAAGCGTGTCTTCGTGCAGAATGAGTACCCGGTTTGTTCGTTTCACCGATTCCTCTATGGCCTGATAATCAAGTGGCACCAGCGATCGCAGATCGAGAATATCGGCACTGATATTCATTTCGTCGGCCAGTTGCTGTGCCCAGCGCACACCCAGTCCGTAAGTGATAATACTCACCTCATTACCCGTTCTGACCTGTCGTGCCTTGCCTATTTCGGTAGTGTAGAATCCTTCAGGCACCATACCACTTTCACTCCTGTAAAGCCCCTTGTGTTCAAAAAACATGACGGGATTCGGATCTTCGAAGGACGCCAGCAGCAACCCTTTGGCATCTTCGGGGGTACTCGGATACACCACCTTGAGCCCGGGGGTGTGCGTAAACCACGCTTCATTCGATTGTGAGTGGAAGGGACCCGCTCCGGTGCCTCCCCCGGTGGGCATACGCACCACCACATCCGCCTTTTCATTCCAGCGCCAGTGCAATTTGGCCAGATTATTCACGATCTGGTTGAAGCCACAGGTAACAAAGTCGGCAAACTGCATTTCGACCATGCTCTTGTAACCGCCCATACTGAGACCCAGGCTGATACCCACAACAGCCGACTCGCAGAGTGGGGTGTTGCGTACCCTGTGCTCGCCGAATTGCTCCACAAATCCCTGTGTAATTTTGAATACCCCGCCATAGGCGCCGATATCCTGACCCATGAGAACGAGTTTCGGGTGGCGGAGCATTGCTTCCCGCAGTCCGTCGGAAATAGCGTCGATAAATCTCATTTCCCTGGCCTGGCCCTGTGGTTTCACGTACGCGGGCGCGGGTGCATACACGTCTGCGAGTTCCTCGGCAGTGTCGGGCACAGGCTCGGGTTCGGCGAACATGACCTCCACGGCATCCAGAATCTGTTTCTTATACTTTTCATGGGTGGAATCGCGGGCCTCAACAGTCAGAACACCCTCTTTCAGGAGCCATTTCTCATAATTTTCGATAGGATCCTTTTGGGCCCACTCGTCCATGAGTTCTTTTGGAACGTATTTGGTTCCGCTGGCTTCCTCATGCCCGCGCATACGGAAGGTGATGCACTCCAGCAGGAAAGGTTCGGGGTTCTCGCGCAACTCGGCAGCAATTTTGCTGATAGTGGAATATACTTCCAGGATATTATTGCCGTCAATTTTGGCAGAGCGCATACCGTAGCCGGCAGCGCGGTCAATCAGGTCCTTGCAGGCATACTGTTCATTCGGACGAGTGCTGAGTCCGTAACCGTTATTTTCGATCAGGAAAATAACGGGCAGCTTCCACACAGAAGCCACGTTGAGTGCCTCGTGAAATTCGCCCTGACTGGTGGCGCCTTCACCGGTGAACGCCAGGGAAACCTTCCCCTCTTCTCCGAGTTTGTGTGCCATTGCGACACCGGCTGCCAGCGAAAGCTGGGGTCCCAGGTGCGATATCATACCCACAATGGAGTGCTCGAGGGCGCCGAAGTGAAAGGAGCGGTCGCGCGCCTTGGTATAGCCCAGCCGTTTGCCCTGCCACTGACAGAACATACGGTCGAGCGGCATATCCCGGGCAGTAAAGACACCGAGGTTGCGGTGCATGGTGAAAATCAGTTCGTCGGGCCGGAGTGCGCAGGCAGCACCCACGCTGATGGCCTCCTGGCCGATACCACTGAACCATTTGGATATGCGGCCCTGCCTGAGCAGGTTCAGCATTTTCTCCTCAATGAGGCGTGGTTTGGCAAGCTGATCGTACAGGTGGAGCAAGGTTTCGTTGGTGAAACCTTTTTTGGAATATTTTATTGGCATGGTCAGAGCTTTCTGAAATTTGCCGCAAAATTCAGAAAAATATGCGAAAGCCATGTAAAATAGACTTCTAATTGCTAAACCTGAATAATTTTATACAGTCTTAAAGAGGCGTTGTTTACATTCGCCACTCTGAATATCGAAATTAAATCAACTATCAACTTCTGATTCATGAAAAGAGTCCTTCTCTTTACTGTTTGCCTGTGGAGCTGCCTCGGGTCAGGTTTTTCCCAAAACCCGTGGCAGGATGCCGCCGAGAGTTCAGCTCCGGCAACAGGCGAGCGCCGTATCGTACCTTCCATATACCGAACCGTCCGTCTGGACCTGCAGGCTCTCCGTCCGATTCTGGACTCGGCCCCTGTGTTGTTCGACAACATCGGCCAGCCCGATCAACTTCCGGAACTTGTCGTACCAACGCCAGATGGAGCCTTCGCCCGGTTCAGACTGGCCGAAACACCGGTAATGGCTCCCGAGTTGCAGAGCAAATATCCACAGATACGCTGTTATACTGGTTACAGCACAGAAGATGCTGCATCAAGAATCAAAGTTGATCTCACGCCGTGGGGTTTCCATGCGATGGTCTTTTCAGCAGCACAGGGTACGTGGTTTGTAGATCCGATGGTACACGGGAGCACCGAGTACTATGTGGTTTACAACAAAAAGGACTACCGTTCGGGCAAACAGGAGTCATTCTGGGCATGCGATGTGCCTTCACCGGAAGGTGCCCAGGAACTGGACGACACGAAAGAACACGAGCATATTCCTTCGCAGGGCGCAGATTTTCAGGGAGATACGAAACTTCGCCGCTACCGCCTGGCATTATCCTGCTCCGGTGAGTACGCCTCTTTTCACGGCGGGAACAAGCCGGCAGTACTGGCAGCCATGAACACCACCATGAACCGCGTGAACGGTGTTTACGAGATAGACTTTGGCGCAACCATGCAGATTATCGCCAATAACGATCTGCTGATTTACCTGGACGCCGCCAGCGACCCGTTCACCAACAACAACGGCGGAACCATGCTCGGACAAAACCAGACCACCTGCGATAACGTGGTCGGTAATGCCAACTACGACATAGGGCACGTATTCAGTACCGGTGGCGGTGGTGTTGCCTATCTGGGCGTTGTTTGTAACAACCAGAACAAGGCACGCGGTGTAACAGGAAGCGGTTCTCCGGTAGGAGATCCGTTTGATATTGACTACGTAGCGCATGAGATGGGGCACCAGTTCGGAGGCAGCCATACATTCAACGGGACACAAGGCTCCTGTTCCGGTAATGCTGCAGTCCGGGTGGAGCCCGGTAGCGGAACTACCATTATGGCTTATGCAGGCATTTGCGGCGCGCAAAACGTGGCACCCAACAGCGAGGACTTTTTCCATGCACACAACATCATAGAAATGGGTAATTATATCTACACAGGAGGTGGCAATACGTGCCCGGTGAAGATAACTACCACCAACAATAACCCGACTGTCAGCGCCGGGAATGACTTTGTGATTCCCAAATCAACACCCTTCCAGCTTACAGCAGCAGGCAACGATCCCGATGGCGAACAACTCACCTATACCTGGGAGCAAATTGATAATGCAAATGCCACCTCCCCGCCGGTTTCTTCCAGCGCTACAGGAGCACTATTCCGGTCATTCAAGGGAACAGCATCGCCAACCAGGGTATTTCCGCGACTGGTTGACATCGTGAACAACGCCAACCCGACGTGGGAAAAACTGCCGGGAGTGGCGCGTACCATGAATTTCAGGGTGGTGGCCCGCGACTATAACCTGCAGGCAGGCTGCACCGATGAGGACGAGGCGCTGGTGACTGTTGCAGGCAACTCGGGCCCGTTCCTGGTTACCCAACCCAATACCAATATCACATGGAACGTGGGTACTACCCAGACGGTCACCTGGGATGTTGCCAACACGACAGCAGCACCCGTGTCGTGCGCCAGTGTCCGGATCCTGCTCTCCACCGACGGAGGCTTCACCTATCCGGTTGTGCTGAACAGCGGTACTGCAAACGATGGTACGGAGAATATTGTGGTTCCCAACAACCTGAGCAGCACCTGCCGCGTGCGTGTCGAAGGTGCCGGAAATATTTTCTTCGATATCTCCAATGCCAATTTCAAAATAGAGCCGGCTCTCATTCCAACCTTTTTCCTGAGCGCTGATGTTAACAGCCTGACGGTTTGTGCGGGTGAAACAGGAACAATCAACCTGTCGCTCGAACGGGTACTCGGCTTCGACATTCCTGCAAGTATCAGTGTGACCGGGCAACCCGGCGCTTCAACTGCTACGGCAAGTCCCAATCCGGCTGGAGGCAACAGCGCAAGTATCAGCATCAGCGATCTCACACCGGGTATGGCCGGCACATACAGTCTGGTTATTGAAGCTGTCGCAGGTGCGGAAACCCGTCAGAAAACTGTAGAGTTGCTCGTTCTCCCCGGTGCGCCATCTTTGGCCACTCCAGCAGCCCCGGCTGATGGAACCTCCGGCACAGGCTCATCTGCCACACTGGCCTGGGATATCACCTACGCCTCGTCCTGTGAAGTGGAAGTTGCCAGCAACCCCTCCTTTGTTCCGGGCTCCATTGTATCCGCCCAAACGGTTGCAGGTTCAGCAGCAACTGTTGCCGGACTTGTCAATGGCGCTGTTTATTACTGGCGTGTACGCGGCATCAACGACTGCGGAACAAGTGCGTTCAGCTCAGTTTCTGCCTTTCAGGTAGGTGCTGCCGACTGCGATAATGTTTATACAAGCTCCGACGTACCCAAGGCAATCAGCCCGACGGCAGTATCAACGGTTACCTCAACACTCAACGTGACGGAAAACAAACCCGTTGAGGATGTCAACGTCACTCTGAATATCAATCATACCTGGGTAGGCGATCTGGTAGCCCGCCTGATTTCTCCGTCCAACGACACCGTACTGTTGTTTGATCAGCCCGGCATCCCCGGCTCTGATTTCGGCTGCGATGGCGACAACATGGCAGTGGTGCTCGACGATGAATCGGCCGATGACTATCTGGTACTCGACGGACAATGCAATAGCACCCCTCCCGCTGTATCCGGCATCTTCAAACCTGCAGGTTCACTGGCTGCTCAGGATGGCGCCTCGGCACAGGGCGACTGGCGACTGCTCGTTACAGATACCTACAATGAAGACGGAGGCGCTATCACAGCCTGGAGTATCAGCCTGTGTTTCCCTGAGTCAGTAGAAGCCGCCGTACTGCTGAGCAATAATCCACTGGTAGTCGGAAACGGCGGCACGGCAGCTCTGAACGCCTCCAATCTGGAACTGACTCTCAGCAACTCTGCCAGTCAGGGTGTTTACACACTGCTTTCTCTGCCTTCTCACGGAGGCCTGAGCCTGAGCGGAGTACCACTCGGCATTGGCGGTGTATTCACACAGGCCGACATCAACAACGGGTCAGTTACATACAGTCACGATGGAAGTCAGAATGTATCCGACAGCTTTACATTTGACGCCCAGGATGCTGCCAACAACCACTGGCTGCATAATAACCTGTTCAATATCATTATCGCTGAAAATAACCTGAGCGTCTCGGCAACTCAATCGCAGGGTGTACTTTGCCACAATGGCAATTCAGGAGAAATAACCGCTACAGCAACGGGGCTCGACGGCAACTACACCTACAGTCTGAACGGAGGGGTACAACAGGCTTCCAGTGTATTCACCGGATTAAGCGCCGGTAGCTATACAGTAGTGGTATTCGGACAGTTCGGACTCACCGCCGCCTCCCAGGTAGTCGTGCTGGATAATCCTTCGCCAGTAACAGCAGATGCCTCCGTATATCTTTATGACATAACTGTATCGGCCTCGGGTGGTACCGGTATATTTGAATACAGCACAGATGGTGTGAATTTCCAAAACGAAAATGTACTTGCCGTTGATTCCAATGGTATCTACACCGTGACTGTAAGAGACGAAAACGGCTGCACCGCGACCTCAGAAGTAATTGTGGCCGTCAATCAGATCATTGCCAACGCTCAGGTTACAGGTAACGTAACCTGCGCAGGCGGGAATAACGGCTCTATATCTGTCAATGCAGCTGGTGGCGAAGGTCCGCTCTCCTACTCCATCAACGGTGGTACCCCGCAATCCGGAGCGGTTTTCACCGGACTGCCGGCAGGTACTTATTCTGTTCAGGTGAGTGACTCACTCGGTCTGACTACAACAACCAACGATGTAACCATTGTGGAACCGGCTCCCATTCAGATCACAGCTTCATCCGCACTGAATACAATCGCGGCTGATGCTGCCGGTGGCACCGGAACGCTCAGATACAGTATTAACGGCCTGGATTTCCAGAGCTCGGGTGTGTTTGCCGATCTCGTGAACGGCGAATACACTGTAACGGTACTGGACGCCAATGGCTGTACCGCAACCACAACCGTCAGTGTGGAGGTTCCGCCACTGACTATTTCGTTAAACTTCACTGCCGCGCTTCTCTGCGCAGGTGATGCCAGTGGTATTATTACCATACTGGCCAATGGTGGCATACCGCCGTATTCATACAGCCTGAACAGCGGTCCGGAGCAGGCCGGCAACGAATTCGCCAATCTGCCAGCCGGCGATTTTATCATCACCGTACGCGATGCCTTTAACCAGGAGTTGTCTTACACTGTGACCATCACAGAACCGGCTCCGATTACGGGTACGGCAACAGTTGTTCTGAATGATGTTACCCTGAACGTCAGCGGAGGAACGCCTCCCTACTCATTCTCCAACAATAATCTGCAGAATCTGCCCAACGGATCCTACAATATTACTGTTACCGATGGCAATGGCTGCACAGGCATTATCTCATTCGTTGTAAATGTACCAGTACTGACCATTAATGCAGACATTGAAAACGTAAACTGCTTCGGTGACTCCAACGGCTCCATCACGCTGTTTGCAACTGGAGGTATTCCGCCCTATACACTGAACGGACAGCCTTTTGTTCAGGGAGTATCCCTCGATAATCTCGCGGCGGGAGCCTACTCGGTGACCATCCTGGATGCAGAAAGCAACGAATCTACTGCCACTTTCACGGTAGGCAGCCCGGCTCCGCTGGTTGTCACAGCCACGCTGAACGGCAATACCATCACAGCCTCCGCAACAGGTGGTACGGGTTCCTATGTATTCCTGCTGAACGGTTTCGCTGTAATAGGCAACGTATTCAGTAATCTGCCGCTGGGTAATTATACCATTGGGGTATTGGACGCCAATGGCTGTACCGCAGCCATGAATGCCACCATTGTCATCTCTTCCGTAGTGGAGCCCTCCGAGGAGTGGGGACTCACCGTTTCCCCGAACCCGGGCGCCGGATTGTTTGTCATAACCATGAACAGCGCTCCGGAAACACTCCGTACAGAATTGTTTGATGCGTCGGGAAGAATAATCCGTTCGCTGGATTTCACACCGGGAGGCGGAACATTCAGCACCACTATTGATATACGGGAACTTCCCAATGGCACGTACATACTACGACTGTCCGACGGAAAACAATGGGGTGGTGTCAGGTTGAGCAAGACTGAATAATCAGTAGCTGGCGGCAAACGCAGTGTTAAATCATTGAAACAGATGAAGCATCGCGTATCTTTGCCGCCGGATGATTAAAGTAGTTTTCAACCTTCAGAATTATAACGATCTGCTATATCTGCCCGCGGCCCTGCTCGTCGAAACCGATGCGCAGGGCCGTTTGGGCTATATGCAGCAGCGCGCAACTGTCGCCACTATTGTTCCTTACGGCATTGAAATGACCCCGGAGTTATCGTCGCTGTTCGATATCATCGAGCTGCTGACGCCCAAAAACCTGGAAGCACGGTTCAAGCCACCCAAAGCCAAATCGGCCGTTGCCCTGCCCCAGTTGCTTGCAGACCCTGCTACCAAACCGTATGTTGAAAAGTTTATTTTCGACAAAATTGACAAATTCCTGTCGGAAATTGTCAGGGATAAATGGCCGCTCACCTTCGATCTCGAGCGCAAAACACCCGCCTGTGACATGCAGGTTTCCTGCCCCGAGCAGGAAATCATGCCCCATATTTCTTTCATCAAAAAGGAAGACGGGGTAGAATACCGATTCCGCCTTGGCACGGAAGACAATCCATGGACTATCCAGTCGAGAGAAGTGCTGCCGCTTACCAATACTGACCCGGCCTGGCTGCTGGTAGGATACGATCTGTACCGCGTACCGGGTATCAACGGCAATATGGTGAAGCCTTTCCGCAACAAGGATGTTGTACAGATACCATCTGACAAGGCCAAGGTTTATTTCAGGCAATTTGTGGCCAAAAGCGCCGGAAGAACCCGTATCGAAGCTGAAGGATTTGAAGTACACATTACCCGCGACCTTGTCTCTGCAAAACTTGCCCCCACGGAGAATATTCTGGAGAAAACCTGGTACCTGCAGGCGTTTTTCGCCTACCGAGGGGCCGAATTTTCTCACGGAGAAAAAAGAGACATCGTCACAGCCGTTGATTATGCCGGAGATGGATCCGATGATATTCTCATCAGGCAGGTCATCAGGAATCCCGAAGCCGAACAGGAGAAAGTGCAGGCACTCACCACACTTGGACTGCAAACCTCCGGTAAACTGTTCACTACGGGTCAGGAGCTGTCGCTCGAAATGCTCGTCGATTGGCTCTCACGACATCATACTGCTCTGCTGGCTGCCGGTATAAAACCCGAATGCCCGGTTGTTGAAGGCAAGCCGGTGGCGCTGCTGAGCGGACAACTCCATATCATCACTTCTGCTACCGACGACTGGTTCGACCTGCGCGGTCATGTGCAGGCTGGCCAGTTCTCGTTCCCCTTCCGTTCCCTGTGGGCGCACCTGCGCGCACGAGACCGGCTTTTCCGTCTCCCCGATGGAACGTATTTTCTCATCCCGGAAGAGTGGTTCACCCGATACGGTGAAATAGCCGATGCTGCCAAAGAGGGCGTCGAAGATTCCGTCAGACTCCCACGGGCACTTTTCACACTGCTCGAAGCGGCCGGCGTTGAGTCCGGTGTGGGAGAGTCGGTTCAAACCTCATCGGGCGACAGCCATTATACCGTTTCTCCCGACCTGAGGGCAGACCTGCGCCCCTATCAGTTACAAGGTGTAAAGTGGCTGGCCGGACACTACAACGACGGTTTTGGCGCCTGTCTGGCCGACGATATGGGTCTGGGCAAAACGCTCCAGACCATTGCATTTCTCCTCTATGCCAAAGAGCAGAAAAACAAGACGGCACAGTCTGCTGCAACCGCTCAACTCGACCTGTTTCAAAACCACACGGGGTCCGAACCACTCACAGCTCTGGTGGTACTGCCCGCCTCCCTGATCTTCAACTGGCGTATAGAACTGTCAAAATTTGCACCTTCGCTGTTTGCTTGTTCGCATACCGGGCCCAAAAGAGGAAAGGATGCCCGTGCACTGGCCAGCCACGATATTGTCCTCACTACCTACCACACTGTCAGGCAGGACCTGGAACTGCTGTCAAAAATACGTTGGCACGTGATCGTACTGGACGAAAGCCAGATGATCAAGAACCGCACTTCGGAGGTAGCGAAAGGAGTGCTCAGCCTCGAGGCCGACAATAAAATATCACTTTCAGGCACCCCGATAGAAAACTCACTGAGCGACCTGTGGAGCCAGATGGAATTCATCAACCCGGCTACACTGGGCAGTTTCACCGAATTCCGGGATCAGTTCATCACGCCGATCGAAAAGCGCAACGACGCCGTGGCCAAAGAAAGACTGTTCAGGCGAGTCAGACCGTTTTTCCTGCGCCGTACCAAAGAGGAAGTAGCTCCGGACCTGCCCGCTCTCTCCGAGCAACTGTTTTATACCGAAATGACAGATGCACAGAGAAAACTGTACGATAAAACCAAATCAGCCGCCAGAAATGAAATACTGGCGCTCTTCGACGACCCCAAAACGCGTTTCCAGGCACTCCAGGCGCTCACGCGCCTCCGGCAACTGGCCAACGATCCGCGCCTCGTGGAAACAGGATACACCGGGGGCTCCGGCAAATTCGACGATGTGATGGCTCAGTGGGATGTTATCCGCCGTTCCAATCACAAAGTACTTTTTTTCAGCAGCTTTGAACGACATCTGCAACTGTTCCGCGCCGCTTTTGAAGAAGCCGGATTTGCCTATGCATGGCTCACAGGTGAGACCTCACAGGCAGACAGAGCCAAAGCGGTGGAACTTTTTCAGCAGAACGATACTGTACAGGCATTTTTTATGACCGTAAAAGCCGGTGGTGTTGGTCTGAACCTCACCGCTGCCGATTATGTTTTTCTGCTGGATCCCTGGTGGAACCCGGCTGTGGAAGATCAGGCTATCGCGCGCGCGCACAGAATTGGCCAGCAAAATCCCGTCACTGCTATCCGGTTCCTCTCCCGCGATACCATTGAAGACAAAATCAGACAACTGCAGGAGCGAAAGAAGAAACTCGGTGAAGGATTGTTCAGCGATGAATCGCCGCAACTTTCCCGCGAAGAGTTTGAAAGCCTGCTGCTGTAGAACAGGCAGACTATTTCACCTTTAATCATCCAAGTCGTGTATCATCGCCTTTTTTGCCTTATCACGGCCGCTTTCGCAGCCTCTGCATATTCAGCATCCGCGCAGGACTGCTCCGTACCCTCTTTGCCACCTCTTTTTACCGCAAGGTTGGCGTGGCAATCTGCAAACGCCGATATTTCATCGGTTGCGACAGTCGCTGTTGGAAACCTCAATCCGCAGGAAGACAGTATTCCGGAAATAATCGTGGGAGAAGTGGCTTCACTCACTGCCGACAGCAGGCTGATTATTTTCAGAGGCGATGGCAGTAACGCAGCCAGTCCGCGTTATCTCACCATTCCTTCCTCTTTTGACAGCTACCCGGTACCAGGCCCCACGCTGGGAGATATTGACAGCGATGGAATACCGGAACTGCTTATCTCTTGCAAGGACAGATTGATCAGGGTTTATAAAAACTATTCGGAAACTGCGGCCGAACCCATGCAACTTTGGGTAACATCCAGCAGCTCGCTCGATTACACCGACCAGCGCCCGCTGCTGGCCGATTTCAATGGCGACGGAATACCGGAAGTATATGCAGGCAGTGATATTTACGCTTTCAATCTCTCAAATCCGGCTGCCCCCACGCTGGACAGGCTGATTGACGGCCCCGTCAACAGAGGTCGCGCCAATTACTCCAGCTACCTCGAGGGCGCCTGCAACCCGACAGCCGTTGATCTGCTCTCGGTGGCGGACTGTAACGGCGACCCGGACTGTGCCGGACTGGAGCTGGCCGCCGGCCCCGTTATTTATTCCATTGACCTCACCACAGCAGACGGTGATGGCTTTCAAATCAAGGTAAAAAGAGACCTGAATCTGATGATGGCGCCTTCTGCAGCTTTCGGTGACGGCTACACAGCCGCAGCCGATATTGATCTCGATGGCGTTACCGATGTAATTGTGGCATCCAGAAGACTTACGCCCAATACCGAAACAGGAATATATGTATGGAATAAATTCGGCCTGGTCCGTTTCCTTCCTTATCCGATTAATGTGATAAACAGCGGCGGAATGCCCTGTATCGCCAACGTATATGACGATACAAAAAGTGGTTTTGCTACCGACCTGCCGGAAATTATCTCTACCTGTGCCATCAACCTGACCTGCTTCAGCCTCCACGCCTCCGACCTCGACCCCACGGCTCCCTGGTGGTGGGCATTGCCTACTTCCGATATGTCGGGCTGGACGGGCGCCTCTGTATATGACTTCAACGGAGATGATATTTCGGAGATCGTCTATCGGGACGAACAAAATCTCCGGATTATGTACGGAGGGCCCGAACCCCTGCCATCCGGCGTTGATTATGAACGGAACTGGTTCAAATATCCCTGCTTCTCCGGTACAGCCGATGAATATCCGGTAGTTGCTGACGCCGATAACGATGGAGAAACAGAAATTGTCATAGCAGGTGGCAATACATACGCAGGCGGAAAAGCAAAACTCAATGTGTTCAAATCCGATGGCTTCCCCTGGGCGCCCTGCCGGAATATCTGGAACCAGTTCAATTACTTCGTCACCAACGTCAACGACGACCTGACCATCCCCGCACAACAATCAGAACATACGCTGGAGTATCCCGCGCCGGGTTCCGGCAACCGACCCTTCAATCAGTATCTGGCACAGCGACCCATACTCAACGACAACTACCAGACTTACTTCCTGACTCCCGATGCAACGGTATCTGTACTGTCGCTGGATTGTCAGCAGGAAAACGTGACTATTGCACTTCAGATATGCAACAACGGAGATGCTGTCCTGCCTCCGGGCGTGCCCGTATCTTTTTACGAAGACAATCCAACCGCGTCTGCCACCAGCCGGATCGGATGGGTACAGTTTACTCTGAATGAAATTCCTCCCGATTCCTGTATTGTTCAGTTTGTTACCCTGCCCAGAGCCGACGGCGAGGTGTTCGGGGTAATCAATGCCGACAGCACCAACAGTACACCTCTTTCGCTGAGCATACAATCACCGCTGAACTTTACAGCCGAATGTGACTGGCTGAACAATCTTTTTTCATTCCAGATGCCTGAATTGCCTGATTTTACCGGACTTGGTCCCGATACAGGTACGTGCGGGGATACATCGGTACTGCTGAATGCCGGCGCAGGTTTCATTTCATATTTATGGAATGATGGTAGCAACAGCCAGTATTACACCGCTTCCACCCCGGGCCAGTACTGGGTGGAAGCAACCGATCTGTGCGGACTCACCCTGCGCGACACTGTCAGGGTAATACTATACGACAGTCCGGTTGTCAATATTGATACCCTGAATGGAAACTGCGATGGGTTTCCGTCTGCCATACTGGCCAGTGCCACCACGATCTTTCCTCCGCTCTCATACAAATGGTCTTCCGGCGAGACAATTGCTTCCGTTTTCGGACTTCCTGACGGCTTCTATACTGTTACTGTAACCAATGCGAAAGGTTGTACCACTACTGGTTCATCCTGGGTGGAGGGAGGTGGCAACCTGCAAACCGAGCCTGAAATTGTGTCGCCTGTACTTTGCCACGGAGGCACAGGGCATCTCCGGCTGAATTTTCTGATCGGAGAGCCGCCCTACACATACCTCTGGAGTAACGGCAATACCACCGAAGAAATATTATCAGCCCCTGCCGGCGGGTATGGAATCACCGTATCTGATGCCAGCGGGTGTATCCGAATCCATCAGATTCATCTGTTTGAGCCCACCGAATTATCTTCCACAGGTACCATCTCAACCCCGGCATGCCCGGGAGAAAGCAACGGAACAGCTTCATTCGCAGGCGCTTTTCAGGGTACACCTCCCTACAGTTTCGTCTGGTCGAATGGCGCCACCACTACCCAGATCAACGGCCTTCCGGCGGGGACATACCCGCTGACCCTGACGGACGCCAATGGCTGCACTATTCTGGATAGCGCTGTAGTAGTCGAATATATCGCGCCAACCTGGTCTGCTACTTCAGAAAATATATCCTGCGCCGGAGCTGCCGACGGAACAGTCACGCTGAATGTAACCGGCGGCACTCCCGCTATCAGCTACCTGTGGTCGAACGGCGCTACTACCCGGGATATTTCCGGACTTCAGCCCGGACAATATGATGTGACCATCCTGTACGCGGGAGGTGCGTGCCCGGAATACCTCTCTTTCCAGATCACAGAGCCGCTGCCGCTTCAAACGGACTTCACTGCCATCACACCTGTTTCATGTGCCGGATTTCAGAATGGCAGTGTGGATATTGCATTCTCAGGGGGTACTCCTCCATATCAATACCTGTGGTCGGGCGGGCAGCAGACTGAAGACCTCGCGGGCATGGGTGCAGGCACGTACAGCGTGACCGTAACGGATGCCCATCAGTGTACACTCTCCACGAACGCACTGATAGCTGAACCCATGCCAATTATACTGACAGATACAGCAGTTACGAATATAGCCTGCCAGGGACAGCAAACCGGAGCCATTCAAACCGGTTTTACCGGCGGAACGATTCCATATCAGTTCCTGTGGTCCAACGGCGCCCAGACGGGCAGCCTCACGGGCATGAGCGCGGGCGTGTACTCCGTGACGCTCACCGATTCCAGACAATGCTCTTACTCCACTTCTTTTCAAGTCAACGAGCCTCCGGCACTCAGTCTGGCCACAACAGCTACCAGTGATACCTGCCAGCAGGCTGATGCCAGCGCAAGTGCTCTGGCCGGGGGCGGAACTCCCCCGCTGTTATTTGTATGGGCAAACGGACAAACAACAGCCGCCCTGAACGGGCTGTCAGCCGGAAGCTACGGCATAACAGTGACCGATGCGAATGCCTGTACAATTACCGGGCAGGCAACCGTACAGGCAGCAAACCTGTACCCCGTGCTCAGTGGACAGTCGGGCATAATCACCTGCAGCACCCCTTCGGTACAAGTCGGTGTCACCGCCGACCAGCAGAATCTGTATTACACCTGGGCAGCGCCCGGGATTCCACTGCCGGATGCTCCTTTTCATTCCGTTTCTGTCCCGGGCAATTACTCCGTTACGGCGACAAACAGTTTCGGTTGCAGTTCCGACATACAGATGATTGTGGGCTCAGACTTCACCCCGCCCATAGCAGAGGCTGGCCCGGCACAGCTTCAGGTGGGATGCAACGATTTTTCCACCGTGCTGGACGCCTCAGCCGCATCAGCCGGAAATCAGTTTCAGCACCGTTGGCAGTTCATACAGCAAGGTTCGGTGGTACTGGACACACAGGCGATTATCATCCCTGTTATTGCCTCGGGATTATACAGGCATCTCGTGGTAAACACGAATAATGGCTGTGCCGCCTCTGATTCGGTGCTGGTACTCCGCGAC
>JBDLWO010000009.1:0-9529 GCA_039804245.1 Bacteroidota bacterium | reverse complement strand
GATTGATTACAATTCTATCCGCCATGAACCCATTCATTGAGTAAAAGTAGATGCCTGAATCTAGAGAATTTGTTTGTGTCTGAACCGTTCCTTTTCCACTTGGAAAAGAAACTGAGCTTGCCTCCATTCTTCGACAGCAAAAGTGCCCAAATTATGCGGCAGCAAAGATATTGATATACTCGAAACGGAGAGCAGTCTGGAAACGGCCCTTCTGTCAGGAATCCTGTGTTGGCTGGTTTGTGTATTCCATTTACTTACTATGGAGCCAATCGGGATCAAGGTACGCTTTTTCACTTTACAGGTACACTTTGGGGTACAATATCTCCTGACCTGCTTCTTGCCAGGTGTAATTCAATTTTTGGCAAAAGTCAGCAGGCGGTGGGGATTGGAATAGATGGGGTTTGGCGGGTGCTTGCGGCTTCTTGATCCGAAAGTGCTAAAGAATTTGTGCCGATTGCTGAACTTTGGGTGGTGGAGCGGACAATTTCTTGGACGAATTTCTTTCGCAGGATCGTTAAAGATTATGAACATACCACACAATCTTCGGTAGCATGGCTCATTTTTACCATTATGACTATTATGCTTCAGCGAATAAACGTATAAGCCAAATTAAATTCCCGAACACGCTCATACTGGGTGTTTTAATGTTGAACGATTATTTTGCCACTAAATACTGGACGTCTACCAGCCCAAAAAACAAGTTGATATGTTCCGGATAGCCAATTGACGACATCAATTTGTTGCTCCGCACTTGAATCTTCCCAATTAATTTGACTCACAAGGTTTCCCTGTACATCGTAACAATTAAGTAGCTTCTTTTTTTGCCCGCCAACAATTTCATACGGGAGTTTAACGGAAACGAAATCAGTGGCAGGAACCGGCGAACAAAGTAGTTGAGGAAGGGATGGAGATTTAAGAACAGGTTCGAAAGCGCCTGTAATGTATTGATTCAATCCAGTGCAGTCCGGTGAGAGACATCCATTTGCATCAACAACCAAAATGCCCACGTTTGAGTTGAGCGAGCCGACTGAAGTAGTATCAAATACGATTCCTGCGGCGGCAATACGTCCGTCGGCCATTTCGCACAGATCGAGCATTTCCAATTGCGGAGACCAGGGCCGTTGGATCGAGTCTGAATAGTGTCGCTCCCATAACAGATCGCCATCCTGAGTTACGCGGAAAAGCCAGGTTTTTCCTTTGCCTTCATGGGAATAGGCGCCGCATCCAAGTATATCTCCATTATTTGCTGTTATGATCCGATAAGTATAACGTATTGATTTATTGTTCCATTCATGCGTCCAAAGGGTTTCACCGTCGCTATTGAGCCGGTGCAATTCATTTACCTCGAATGAGATTTCCGGGTCTGATGCAAAAGTATCCCTGCTCCACATTACCGCTCCGCCGCCGCCGGTGAGCGTTGTGGAAATCGGGGCTTGTATATTGAATTGGTTACGGTTGATTAACCGGCTCCATATTGGGTTGGCATTGCTGTCAATCTTGTGGACAATGGCAGTGTAAAAATAGGTGCCGAAAATCGGGTGTTCATAAATGTCATAAATATTTGAGGCTAAAAGGAAATTACCGTCATCTGTACGGGAAAGGTGGCCAAAACCGTAAGTTAGGTTAAATGTGTCGGGAATTATCTTGTTGAAAATGAGCTGACCCGACTGATCGGTTTTTACGATGCGAAGTCTAGCCGGGTTGGATTGCCATGGATTCGACACCGTGGGATTACCCTCGACCAGATAAAGTAAAATACCACCACTCAAAGTTTCAGAGATGGCATCGCCATAAACATTGAGGCCAGATGATAAATCAGGGTAATAGTTGACCCAGTCTATATTCAAATCATTGTCCAATTTAGCAACAAATGTTCTCATTCGCATTGCGACGTAATCACGCCATCCACCCGTCAAGTACACGTATTCATCTGCGGTAACGCAATATCCTCCTCGCTCGGATACTACGATATCTCCCTGCGGGCCTTCCATAGAAATTTGTTTGACGATTTCCCTGGTTGTGGCATCAATTTTAAACAATTGCTGGCTTCTGCCGCCTTGCGGGTTTACAAAGCCGTTTACAACATATAAATAATTACCGATGCTCCAGATGTTGGTGCCTTTGTCGAATACATACGTATCCTGAGGATTGGGGTCGAATGATTTCAGGAACGTTCCGTAGGATTGGGCGAGGCCATTTGTGCAGGCTATCAGGTAAAAAGCGAAGGGTAGGAAATATCTGTTCATGATGCATGGATTTGAAGAAACCGGGCAGCAATGTTGCAGCATTGCTGCCCGGGAATTGGGAAAAATCAATGCTGGACTGCGATTTTTTGGCGGTAAGCCCCCGGGCAACCCCATTCTATTCCAGCCCCCACCGCCTGCTGACCTTTGCCAAAAATTGAATTACACATGGCAAGAATCAAGTCAGGGGGCGTACGCGCCTCCAAAGTTACGTCAATGCAGCGACATTTGGAAGCCTGGAGAAACAGCGGTCTGAGTCAGCGGGCATATCTGGACACTCCCGATTACCTGACAATTGCAATCAGCCCGCCATACAGTCCCCATTGCCACCAGTACATACCCGCAGAGAATGACGATACATCCACTCGATTCTTTCCCGCAGCACAGGTCTGTTGAATTACCATTCTGCTCTGTGCATTGTACAGCTTCAGTTCTCCCTTTTCTGCTGCTTCAACCCATAAAAAGGCATCGGCAGGATTGGGCCACAGTCGAACTGTAACCGCCTGTTCAGGATCATCCAGCGCACTCAACAGCTTTATCTCAACACTGTCGGTAACCGTGCAACCGTGTGCATCCGTTATGGTAACTTCATATATGCCCGCTGAAAGCCCGGTAATCTGCTGGGTTGTTCCGCCATTACTCCACAAATACTTGTGGGGTTGTATTCCTCCATCGGCATATGTGTAAGCTGTACCATTGGGCGCATTCAGATTGTTGCAGGGCTGCGACAGGATGTGGGGAACAAGTATTGAGGGATCCTCCAGATAAAAAGTGAATTCGGAACTGCAGCCATACGTGTCGCTCACTGTAACAGTGTAGGTGCCGGGGCCAAGATTCTGTATGAGACTGTCTGTCTGACCCAATGGCGACCATAACCAGTCAAACGGCGAACGACCGTTGAGTGCACGGGCGCTGAGCAGCCCGTTCTGATCTCCCGAACACACAACAGGAGTACCACTCACCTGTAATACGAGTTGCCCACTCCGCCGGATTTCAAGTGAATCCATCGCCACACACCCATTGGCATCGGTCACTGTTACAGCATAAGAACCCGGCGTCAAATGGGTCAGTAAACTGTCTGAATAACCATTATTCCAGCTGTAATGGTACGGCGGCGCACCCCCTGTCGTGGTGGCAGCAGCTACACCACCCAACAGGCTGCCGCAGACGACATCGGAATATACAGCCGACAATACCGGAGAGGGTACATCATTTATGGATATAGTGTCGGAAATACTGCGACCACGCTGATCCGTAACAGTGAGTCGGTAATCCCCTGCCGGCACATCTGTCAATTCAGGCCCATTCCCGGCAGAAGGCTCCCAGGAATACGTGTAGGGCTCGCATCCATGTGCGACAGTCACGTGGATATGTCCCCCCGGCGAACCACTACAGGCAGGTTGTACAAGCGGCGTCTGCACAAAATCCAGTGCCGGGCGCTCATAGGCTCCCATGTCAACTCGCCCTCCCTGTATTCGGGGAGAGCCCGTTATATCAGTAGTCAAATTCAACATATCTACAATGTCGTTACTGCCTGCATCAACACCGGGTGAACACGGTGACAACGCGTAGTTGCCACTCATGATATCCACAAATTCTGCAACCGTATTTCGGAGTGTCGTACTGTCGTATATGGCGTTCAGGGTGTTACCGTCTGTCAGACAGTGATGGTAATGTATAGGAACAGGAACAGTTGAAGCGGGGAATAATACCACTTCAGGGTTCAGTAACGACGCAGCAATATTTCCCGAACTGTATTTGTTTTTTTGGAAAATACAATTGTAAACCACAGGGAATTTATAGCTGGGATCAAGACCAGTGTAATCTTGATAACTGGCAGTATTTCCTATAAAACTGCTGTTGGTGATGATAAAATCAGGGGTATCGTCAAGGTAAAAAGAAGGAGTTATATAATTGTTTAACATGAGCAGATTGTTGACCCTGTTGGGTTTGTTGGAGTCTCTGATATGTAACAAATCCCTGGTACGCACATTGTTTCTGAAAACAACATTCTCCCAATTGACAGAACCGCCGTTAATCAGAATTGTCTTGTGTTTAAAGTTATGCTCCAAAATCACGTTTGTGAATGTCAGATCATAGCCGTACGTGCTAATTTCGGCTACTGAACAGTAACTAATCGTTGAATTGCTGACAATTAACTCATTTGTTCCACCATCTGCCAGTCCAATAAACAGGCAGTGAAGATTTGCCGATAGATACGTGCTAATAGAATCAAAAAGGCATGAATCAACACTTATTTTAGTGTTTCCAGAGTAATCAAATTGATCCTGGTGCAGACATCCTGTCCCTTTACTTTGTCTGAACTGACAACGCGTGATTTTTAAACATGTGGTTGATATATCCCGGGAATTACCAAAACAGATGCCGTCCGACTGAATTCGTGCCAGATTATTGTAAAAAACACAATCCCGCACATCGAAGGTATCTGTGCGTTCCGAATCCCTGAAATAAACTGAGCCGCCACTAAAAAAGGCATAATTACCCTCAAACCGGCATTCCCTGATATCATCGGGCCGGTCCAGCCAACTGCCGCCGGAACGGTAAATACCACCCCCGGAACTGTTTGTACTCCGGTTCCCGATGAACTCGCAACGATCAAAAACCGGTGCTACAGAGCCACTACCTGACCCGTTCGCATACACTGCGCCACCCGGGCCCGCAGCGGTATTCCGCTCAAATACACAATGTCGTATTGTAGGATACCCCGTCCCGTCCTTTGCCATGATGTACATGGCAGCACCCGAATTTCCAGCCTCCCCGAAGTTCACATTGAAATTGTCGGCCACTGCATTCCGGAAGATCAAACCTTCTATCAGTGTACCGGTATCCGGATACGCCAGATATAACAAATTGTACGAGTTGTCCGTGCTGTCGCCCGGTACACCAATGTCGCCACTCAGGATCGTCGGGTTCGCCTGGGGGTCTCTTTCTTCCGGAAAAAATTCATTTCCGGAAAAACCGCCGTACAGCCGAACCCCGGACGGCAGCTGAAAGCGGGCACTCCGGTCTCCGTTTTCAGCGGGAAAATACATTCCCCGTGCCACCCAGATCTCGTCCCCGCTATCGGATGCTGACAGCGCATCGTGCAGATTCCGGTATGCGTCACTCCAACTCTGACCGTTGTTCAGACCCGATGACTGCCAGTCAACATAATAGCGCGTATTCTGACTATGACATACAGCAGTATAAAGGAAAAATAGAATCGTTGTCCTGAGCATATTTTTTCGATTTTGAAGTTAATAAAGGGTTGTTTCCGGACGTTCGGGCCTTTAAATATTTCCGGAGGTCCGGAAACAACAGTTTTATTTGAAATGTTCCTGTTTCAAATAAAACAGAATCAATCCCTGACAAGTCTCAGCGTTTTGCTGCCCAGACAAGTGTCGAACTGTACAAAATAAACGCCGGAAGGCAGTGACGGTACGTCTTTGAAACTGTAATAACCCGTTTCCAGATACCTGGCGTCAGACCATTGAACACGTCCGTACAAGTCAGAGATAACTATTCTGCAGGCAGAAGGCCGGGGCAGCGACAGCTCCAGTCTGAAATGACTGCTGGCAGGATTTGGATAAATACCAGCCTCCCACTGTTCAGGTTGCACGGATGCTCTTTGAAGCACCGGTTTTATCAGTGGTGTTGATACCTGTTGAAATACAAAGTCAGAAGATGTTCCTTCAGAATCAAATGCAACTGAAGATATGCTTTCTGTTGACAGTTGAATATCGGGATCAGTAAAATCAGACAAAGAATTAAACTGGAGGTAAAACAGGGGGGTGCCGGCAGGAAACTGCCGGTTTATCCCCGTGCCGTCATACCAAAGTATCCTTACCTCTCCAGGTTCCGAATCATGCCAGTCTCTACCCTGATACTCCTGCAGTTCATCCGGCCAGCGAACTCCGGTCAGGAGAAAGCGAGAGGTATCGTATCGAAGTGATAACTGCCACGCTACCCTGTTAAATTCCTCGACTGCGAATATCGGCACTTCAATTTGTGAGGCTTTTGCTGCAAGCCCATTTTGTCCTGCAGAGACAAGTACACTATGTGCTGACTGTCCGGGGCGAAATGTGGCAGTTCCATTTACGTCGCCTACTTTAATGCCGTAAAATGATACCTCATTCGTGGGAGGAGGAATGGTAAAACCAATTTTTTCGGGAATGGTGTCTTGAAACGGATTGTCGGGATTTGTGAAAACGAAACTGCGGGGAACAAATCTCCATGAAGTGTTATTGGGCAAGTTACCATAAATTCCAAGTATGAGCTTTCTGAGTTCGACAACGTCTGAAGTTAATACAGCGCCTGACCTGTTGGCATCTGCGGCGATCATTTTGTAGGGCGAGCCGAGTGGTTCAATTCCAAGTATATGCCTGGAAATCAATACCAGATCATAGGTAGTAACACCGTTTAAAGGGTTATCATCTTTATATGGAGTAAAAGTCAGTGTATCCGCCAGACAGGGACATATTGTTTCACTGTCGTAATCCTCTGCTATACCAGACATAAAACAGCCGCCGGGATTAATGATTGAATAATCAATTTCTTTCATGCGGTTGCCATTGAATACACTGTACTCAAACAGCAAACTGCGCGTGCAGATATCGTCACTGCCGATGTTACTTTTAATTGAAGAACTGATTGAGGGGAGACAAAAAGTATTTGTTCCGACCTTTCGAAGTGTGGCATCAATGATCTGTACTGATCTGATACAAAAATTCTGTCCCTGAAGTGCCAGTCGAAAAAAGTGAATAATACCTGTGGCCGGATTAAGATCAATATTTCTGCTGCCGTCAATTGACAAATCAATACGGGTATGTGTACTGTCCATACTGGCGGCTGCTGTACAAAAAGCCATATTGGAGCAGTAGGTGGAGAAACATCCGGCTGTGTTCAGGTTTAACAATCCGGAATGCTCAATTAACAGGCTGACATAAACATCATCATAAGATACCGGGCTGCCGTTGTCTTCTATAAAAACATCCAGAAAGGCATCGTTGCATGCAATAAATGCCGGAAGGTTGCTTTTAGCTTCTTCCTCGAGATTATACAGGGTGGGTGTCATGTCCGTTGAGGTTACTATCACAGGAATTCTTTTCCTTTTGGGGTGCCCAGCTACGGGATCATTCACAGCGTTTCCAATGCGAACCATCAGACTACTGGCACAATCGGCTGGTGTTTCAATTTGCTTGGTTGCCAGTATATTATTACAGTAAAATATACTGCCATTACACAGAACCCCCGGAGTTGCGGGCAGAACGAAACTGAATGCTATCCCGCCCAGCGTTACCTGCTCGCCGGGAAACGGATCAATTGCAATGACAAAGAGTAATTTCCTGTTACTCTGTAAAATCCAGTTGACATTCAGATCATTATTATCCATGACATGATAACTGAAGCTGCCATCGGCGTCAAGACTCAGTGTGGGGCTTGCCGGATCATTTGGGTTATTAATATCAGGTGGAGAACACTGAAGTGAGCTGACCGGATTCAGTTGTGACAAGACCTTGCTTGTTGCGAGCAGATTTGGTGACGCAACAAGTTGGCCCGTAACTGATATTTGTTTGAAACTCACACTTGAGTTCCCCCCCGTGCCGGCTGCTTTGAGATAAAAGTAGAAATAAACGGGGGAGCACTTGTCTCCGTCCATACAGCCTTGAGGCATTGAACCTTGAGGCTGTGGAACTTCGCAAACCTCAATAGATAACTGGTTGCACATGGAGGATTGCGCAGAGAGCCATCCTGCACCCAGGATGGAGAGAACGGAAAACAAAATTGTTCTTCGGAAAATGGTAGTTTTGAAACACATACGAAAATAATTTACGTTAAAATAAATTCTCAGGGATAAAAGAATACGGCCGCCTGCAACAAATTTATACTTGCCAGATGACTACCTGACAAAAACTGCATATCTTACAAAGTAAAAAAAGGCATATAAACGGTGTTTTCATTTGTTCAAACTGAGTTGCTGCAAAGATAAAAATGTATTTGTCTTTTTTACAGTTTTTTGAAAGTGGGACAATAATGTCAACCGTGAGACGGTCCAAAATTCTGTATCAGATGAATATACTCACACCTCCCCGTTCTTACCTAACCTGACATTCGCGTTGGCATTATTTCGAAACTGTCCAGACAGACCTGACCACTTTAGTTTTCCCGGGAAAACAATGCCTTTTAAATAATTGATTTTCAGGATTTTGTGATTTTGGTTCAGGTTCCGTCCAGTCCGCAAAAGGCTCTCTTCGGAGGGCCTTTTTTGTTTTGGTACAATAGTTATTTAATCAAACCCGGATTACAACATCAACCTCCATTCCCGTTCCTATACTTTCTTTTTTCCGGACATCAGCCTTGAGTGGTAACAAATAGGTTTCCCTTTTCAAGTCAAACCATATAGCAGTCTGCCATTCCGTTTTTCCGATGCTGGCAGTTACCCGCAGCCTTCCCCAGCCTTGTTCTTCCGATTTGAACAGACTCCTGATTTCAACAGATATTTCCGGTGGGAGCGAAATAAAATACCAGCCGCCCGGCGATGGATGCCGCCATGGCATTCCGACAAAATGGTACTTTATTTTTCCGTCCGGCATAGTCAAATAGTTGGCCCTCTCCTGTACAAAACTGGAGGTTTCATTACTGTCTGATGAGTTTGCACATATAGGTGCCCCGGTCTGTCTGTACACTTAAATAATACAACCCGACCGGGAAATCCTCAACGGAGAATACTGCTTCGGACGACGCTCTGACCAGTTGCCCGGCCGGATTGATGATACTGATGCTTTGAACATGGCATCCCGGCGTGTCAATATGTACAAAATCGCTCGCCGGATTGGGACAGACCCTGACGTACGCCTCTCCGGGGCTGTTTTCAGCGGTACTTACAGGATTGCTTACGAGTGTGGAGAGAAGCTGTATGGCGATCTGAAATGCCTGGGCCGGCAGCTGATTGACGAGTATGCAAATCACGGCGCCCGTTGCTGTATCGTACATCATGGAAGAGTTATAACCACCCCATATCGTTCCTCCGTGTTGCCATACGGTTCTGCCCATGATGGTTGCCCTGCTCAGTCCGATTCCGTAATTACCGGAACCGACAAACGTGGTCATTTCATTGATGGAGGCCGTATTTATTACCTGGCCACTCATCAGCGCGTGGTACCACTGCGCCATTTCTCCCGAGGTAGAGTACATTGCGCCGGCGGCCCATGCCGCGCTGTTGAGTGCTTTCCGGGGTATAGAACTGTTGTCGGCGCCGCCCTGCCACGGATGGGCAATGGCGTATG
>JBDLWO010000008.1:0-2586 GCA_039804245.1 Bacteroidota bacterium | reverse complement strand
GCGAAGTCCTGTTTGGGCACGAGTTTGATAGAGCAGTCTTCGAGGGCGGCTGCGCTTTCGGGGTAAGAGTCTTCTTTAAAAAGCGCAATAAACCCGAGGAAGTCGCCGGGTTGGGCTACTTTTACGATGAGTTCGCGGCCGTCGTCGCTGGTTTTGAAAATTTTGACCTTTCCTTTTTCGATAAAATAGAGCCAGCGTGGAGTTTCGCTTTCCCTGAAAATAAGGTCCTTCTTTTTGTAATGTCGCACTTCGCGGTTATCGGAAAGATGCCTGATAGCGTCGAGTGCCCTGGCTTCGTCAATAAACCGGTCGAGCGTACTGTTTCCCTGGGCAGAAGCCAGTCGCAGGCGCTCACTTTTCCGGATACGGGCTTCTATTGTCTGGAGCAGCGCAATATCATCGAAGGGTTTAACGATATAATCATCGGCTCCGAGCGACATACCTTTCCTGAAGTCTTCCTTTTCTGCTTTTGCGGTGAGGAAGACGAACGGGATATCGGCGGTTTTTTGTTGGCGGCCCAGAATATGGAGTACGCCATAACCGTCCAGTTCCGGCATCATGATATCGCAGAGAATGAGATCGGGGTCTTCTTTTTGGGCTTTTTCAACGCCAATTTTGCCATTTTCGGCAGTGATGGCTTCATATCCGCTGAGAGACAGGATTTCGGAGAGATTTTCACGAACATCCTGATTGTCTTCAATTACAAGAATTTTTTTCATCGTAAGGGTGGAATTTTCAGGGCAAATGTAGTCAAATTGATTATAATCATGCGGTGTAATAACCTGGGTCACCGTGAAAAAATGGAGCATGCGGCACCTTTGCATCACAATTGATTTTTGAACAAACCTCTATCTGCTATGAACATTTTTGCTCCCATCTCCAGCCTCATGACCGACCACAGAAATCTCGTGACAGTTACCCCGGAGGATACGCTTGTGCGTGTAAAAGAGATCTTTGCCACGCACAATTTTCATCACTTGCCGGTTGTTCATTTCCGCGAGATAGTCGGCCTGATCAGTAAAACCGATTTTGAGCATTTCATGGGTGGTATTTCCTGTTGTTCGGGCGATCAGGCGGGAGATGATCAGCGTTTGGCCCGGACTGCTGCCAAAGAGATCATGACCAGGCGTCTTGGCAAGGTTGCTCCTGATGACCGCGTGAACGTTGCCCTTGAAGTATTCATGGTGAATCGTTTCCATGCGCTTCCAGTGGTTGAAAACGGCGAATTGGTGGGTATAATAACACCTTTTGACATCATGAAAGCCCTTTCGCATCAGATTCCGTCTGATCCGAGCCTTGTGTACCAGAATAACGAATAACACTATGAGAACCTTGAACACCATACCTGTTTCCCGTGAATGTACGGGTGAATGCAGCGGATGCGGCAAGACGCATATCAAACTTTTTGGTGCGCACGATACGGCTGCCCAGTTGCTTCGCGCCCGGGTGATGCTGGCACTTGAAGCCTCCTCCATTGACGGCAAGGTGATTGAGGTGGCTGAGCCTGCCCAGATAACATCGAACGGAGTGAGTTCTCTTCCGGCACTGATGGTGGAGGGCGTGTTGTATGCGGAGGGCGTTGTGCCGAGCGTTGAGCAGATTGCAGATATCATTGCCAACAGAAATTTGCACAAGAGCAAGTTGTTCCGCCTCCGGAAAATATGCGTTCCGGTTGATATCAGTCCGGTTTCTGCCAATGCACTGCGTTTTGCCTGGCGTGTAGCTGAATTCCTGGGTGCCCGGCTGGAAGTGGTTTATGCCATGGACAGCATTTTTGAGACTGCCAGGCCTTCCGCTTCAGGTTTTCTTTCAGGTTATCAGACAACAATGAAGACCGAGCTGGATACATTTATTGCGGAGTCGCTCAGTGATCTGGGTGTTTCGTACGTGCCGCCTGAAAAGTTAACCGGGGAGCCTTTGGATGGTGCTGTAGGTCGGTCAGTTGTTTCAAAAGTGATTTACGGAGCACCTGATGTGGCGCTTGAATCATATTCCAGGGAAGTGGATATGCTTGTTATGGGTACCACTGGCAGTGGTAATCTGGGCAAGAAGTTCTTTGGTTCTGTGAGTGCTGAAGTGTCGAAAAATGCCCACTGCCCTGTGCTGTTTATACCGAAGGAGGCTGAATTCCGGGGATTTTCCAATCTGCTGTATGCCAGCGATTTCGATTCACTCAACAGTTTGTCGGTTCAGCAGGCAGTATCTTTTGCCCGTCGTTTCGACGGACAGATTCACTTCGTACACGCAGGTCCGGGGGGAGAAGAGGGCCTTGAACGCCAGCGAAAGATATTTGAGGCAGAATATGGCTCTGTGAATCCTGATCGTCCGTTTATTTTCAACAAGATGGTGAGTGAAGACATAACCGGCGCGCTGTACGAGTATGCCTTTTATCATCGCACAGACCTGCTGGTGTTCGTCACGCATCACAGGAAATTCTGGGAGAATATACTGCATAAAAGCGTGACGAACTCCGCACTGTTGACCTCTGATTTACCAGTTCTGGTCATCCATTCTGACGACGACCAGGGTTAAAGTACTACATCCTCAGAAAAAGATAAAGTACAGAGGTTTTTGTTCGTCCCCGTC
>JBDLWO010000007.1:0-12430 GCA_039804245.1 Bacteroidota bacterium | reverse complement strand
CATTTCAAACAGGTTATGACTTATTTGCGCCTGTCAAACAAACAACTTGGCCTGCTGATAAACTTCAATGTAAAAAGTCTGGAGGATAAAATAAGTCTGAAACGGATTATCAATACATTTTCCTGAAGAACGTTCTGTGTAAAATCTGCGCAAAAAAATCCGCGTAAAATCTGCGCAAAATAAATTGACATTTCACTACCTCCGCTGTAATAGCTATACCTGGAATCACAAACGGTTGCGTGTGGAAGCAAGATTGCGTGTGCGGTCCAGGCGTGGTAAAGCGCTAAGTCTCCAAAATCAGCGGTCCGCTGCTCGACCGCATTGACCTGCACTCCGGATTGAGGATCTGGCGGAGGCGATTCATTACCGGAGTCTGGATCGGGATGGATGGGCAGGGTGAGCTTTTTTCGTACAGATTTTTGTTTCGCGCGGATTTTTGTTTCGCGCAGATTTTACGCAGATTTTTTGCGCAGATTTTACACGGATTTTTACAAAACAACTTCTTTATGGAAGCAAATGAAATTACGTATCAAATACGTGGGGCCGCTTTTCGGGTGCATGCTGCACTTGGCCCCGGATTATTTGAAAGTGTCTATGAGGCAGCTTTGAAATATGAATTGGAGAAAAGCGGGTTGCAGGTGCAACGTCAGGTAGGGCTCCCTATGGTTTATAAAGAAATAAAGTTCGATTTGGGTTTTCGATTGGATTTGCTGGTTGAGCAACAGATTATAGTTGAAGTCAAATCAGTAGAGTGCCTCAATGAAGTGCATTTCAAACAGGTTATGACTTATTTGCGCCTGTCAAACAAACAACTTGGCCTGCTGATAAACTTCAACGTAAAAAGCCTGGAAGACAAAATAAGCCTGAAACGGATTATCAATACATTTTCCTGAGGAACGTTCTGTGTAAAATCTGCGCAAAAAATCCGCGTAAAATCTGCGCAAAATAAAAAGACGCCAAATCACCCAAAAAAACCACAAAAATCGGCAATTTTTCCATCCGTCAGACATATACAAACCCACTGAGAGTGACTTAGAACCAAGACTTTTCAGCAAAGGCAACATTCATTCGTCATCCATCAACCGCAGCAGATCTTCCGCCGTAAGTCTGGAGCTCACATTGGTACCTTCGAGCAGCGAATCAGCCAGATCGCGTTTCTCCGCGTGGAGTTGCAGTATTTTCTCTTCGATTGTGTGTTCGGCAACAAGCCGATAGACTGTGACCGGTTTCATTTGTCCGATGCGATGGGCACGATCCGAAGCCTGGTCTTCCACCGCAGGATTCCACCAGGGATCGGTGTGAATTACATAGTCTGCAGCCGTGAGATTCAGACCCGTTCCGCCCGCCTTCAGACTGATCAGAAACAAGTCGCCTTCACCCGACTGGAAAGCATTGATTCTTTCCTGACGCTGCGATGCTGGCGTTTGGCCATCGAGATACTGATACGGGATGTTTCTGTCTTTGACATATTCCTCCAGGATTTTCAGGTGGCCTACGAACTGACTGAATACCAGTGCTTTGTGGCCATTACTGATCAACTCATTCAGTATCTCGCCGAAAAGTTCCAGCTTGGCGCTGGAAGTAAAGCCGGCGGCGGCATCGGCCAGGTTGGGGTGGCAGGCAGCGCGGCGCAGGCGCATGAGTTCGGCGAGGATGCGCAAGTGTTTTTCTCCGGCCCCGCTTTCTGTGTCTGCTGTCAGCGTTTCGAGTGCGTTGCGCCGCAGCGCTTCATAAAAGACGCGCTCCTGCGGCGACAGGGCAACCCGCAGCGTGATTTCGGTTTTGGCAGGCAACTCGCGCAACACATCTTCCTTGCGGCGGCGGAGGATGAAGGGCTGAATCAGTCTGCGCAGCTGCTCGCGACGACCTTCATCGCCGTAGCGCTCAATGGGTATGGCAAACTGCTGGTTGAAATGCTCAATAGGGCCCAGCAAACCCGGATTGGCGAACTGGAAAAGGTTCCACAATTCGCCCAGGTGGTTTTCCACCGGTGTACCGGTCATGATCAGGCGAAAATCGCCGTTGAGCTGCATGGCAGCTTCACTGCGTCTGGACTGCCGGTTTTTAATAGACTGCGCTTCGTCGAGCACAAGGGTGGAAAACTGTTTTTCGCTCAGTTCCTTGCCTGAGCGGGCCATCAGATCGTAGGTGATGATGATCAGGTCGCCTTTCCCTGCCTTTTCAATGATGCTGCTGCGATCGCCTTCTCCGAACAGAACGGGGCGCAGTGCGGGAGCGAATTTTCGGGCCTCGGCCATCCAGTTCCGGCAAACGCTGGCAGGCGCCACTACAAGCGCAGGGCCCGATTTGGCACGGCTGGTCAGCAGGGCCAGGGCCTGAACAGTTTTTCCCAATCCCATATCATCAGCCAGGCAGGCGCCAAGTCCGCCAGCGGCGCAGCGGCTCATCCACTCAAATCCCTCCTGCTGATAAGGACGCAGTGAAGCGTTGAAATCCCGGGGAATTTTGTACTTCTTTTCAAATGCGACGCGCAACTTGTCCCGGTTTTCCTGGAATTTCCGGTCGAAATCCAGGTCTTTAACCATTTCTGTGAACACATCGAAAGCGCCGGATGCCAGTGGGTGCAGTTGCAAAGCACCATCTTTCCGGGCTGTAAGGAGGCTGTCAATCTTGCGGAGGCGAAGACGGAATTCTTCGGTCAGTGCGAGGAACTTGCCGGGACTAACCTCCACGAACTGTGCTGCCGACGAACTCCAGGCCAGAAGCTGACGCATGTTCAGCACATGGTCTTCATTGACATTTATTTCGCCTGTCACCTCGAACCAGTCGTTATTCCCGCGGATTTTCATCTTGAAATGATCAAAACCGGCCTTCCCGACAACCTGCAGCTTTTCGCCTTTGGGCCATTCGAGCATGATTTGGCCACTTTCCACCAGTGGGTGTAACTGTACCAGGAGTTCGAGACAGTTTTCGGCATTTTCAAGTTTCCATATACCTCCGGCCGGCAGCATCAGCCGGAGTGTTTTAACCTGTTCCAGTAATTTTGTCGCGTTGTCTGCTTCGGCTTTCAAGTCGCGAAGTGTACGAACTCTCTCCCCTCCGATCATGGTTGTCACGGAAGCGTTTCCTTCACCGGGCTTGAAATAAGGCGGGGCTGACCTGAATGGTTTGCTGTAAATTTCCACGTGAAACCCGTCGCCAACTGGCAACAAGTGTACGCATACCCGGACTTCAGGAGGTAAAAGCGGGAGGTTTTCCTCTTCAAATACCGAGCGAACCGGAATAAGTTTTCCCAGTCCGTTCATAACCGCACTGAGCCTGTTGGCGGCTTTTTCAGGTACGAAAAGTGAGTCGCCGTTGAACGATCTTGCAATACGGACATGATCAGCCGTAATGACCAGCAGCGTGTAACGTGTTGGCGACTCCCTGATGATCCTGAAACCTTCTGCAGCAAATTTTGGAGAAAAACTGATTTGAAAACCGTCGCCATGTTTCTGAGCGATCAGTACGGGTTTTTCTTCCGTCAGCCGCAACGGAATATCCGGCGACTGGGCAGAAAACAGCAGCGGATGACCGACCAGGGCCTGCCAGGTTGAAAGGCTGTTCAGCCCGTGATAATATCTGCCATACGCCATGGTACGGGCTACTCGCCTGTCCTGTTCCGACATACAGGGCAAATTTGCATTCAAAAGCTGGCTGTCGGAGATTACCTTTCCGCTGGACCAGCCCTTTTTGCCGAAAGTCTGCTCCTTTGGCGTCAGCGTGTTGCGTTCAAAATCGGCGATCCATATCATACGGACATCCTTTTCAACTCTCCTGACGGAAGTTGCGACATCATCAGCCATTCCTGACATCAAATTCAGCGCATTCTCCCAGGGTTCTGTCAGCGTGAGCAGCTCCACCAGCGCCCTGACCTCGTACGCTCCGTAATGATGCCGTTTTTTTGAAAAGAGCGCCTCATTCCCGGGCTCAAGCCTGATGCGCAAAGCCAGTACTTCATCCGCAAGCCAGGCATAGCCGTTTTTTTCCGTATTTTCATGAAATACAGCCAGCCTGGCAGGATCAATGAGCTTTTCATCAATCCAGTACAGACATAAATACTGGAAAAAGTGCATCAGGGGAAAGTCATTGGCAAACCTGGCCTGTACCTTCCGGAGCGCATTTACCGTGTCATTATGCATAGATAACATCACAGCATGCAGCTGGTCAAACGCCGATACAAAATAGCTGTCGTGCTTGTGTATATAGTCGAGCTTCTTTTGCCACTTGACATACTCACTCACCGTCAACGACGGCATGGCTGCCATCATTTGAAACACGCCCGTCAGGTCGCGCAGTTCATTTTTGGTATCGCGCGACTCCTTGCGCAGCTCCTTGCGGGCGTCGTTGAATAACGCCGAACTCGCTGCCGTATCGCCTGCTGCCAGCCTCAACATTCCATCGAAGGCATTTCTTTTCTCCGCCGTCATTATATCATACATCCCGGTCAAAACATCCCACTCACCGCGAAACAGCAGCAACTGTCCCATTTGCCAGACGAGGTTTGCCTGTGTTGATTCGGCGAAGTCCGGCAGCTTTTTCATCACATATTCTTCAAAACTGTCGGCCGGCTCCAGAAAAAATGTTTTTTTTCGGAGCTTTTCCACCAGCAGGAACCCCAGAATTTCCGGTGGCAGTGTATCCAGATAATCAGGATTGGCCTCCTTCAGCAGCCAAAAATCGATGATTGTATGATACGTATGTACAATGTTGCTTCTGCTGCACAGCTCATTGAAGAATTTGCTGAATTCACCGGGACGATTGAGGTATCTGGCCAGACGCATCTCCCTGAAAATACGTTCGGGGTCTGAACCATAACCATTCCACGGTATGAGCATAAACTGGCGGACTTTGGCGGAAATAATAGCAAAATCAGGATCGGCAGCAAACTGCGCGTCGCATAACGCCTGTGCAAACGCCCTGTTGCACAGCAATCTGGAATCCACTGGGGTCAAAAAACCGCTGTCAGTCAGGCTCTGTAACATTGTCGTCAGATCCCGGGCATACAAATTCAGTCCCTTGTACCTGAAACCGCAGGCATTGAAAATTTCGGCAAACTTGGTCGGGCTTATCGTTTCCCAGGCTGCAGCGGCGATTTTAACGCAACGTTTCTCCGGCTGTTCAAGTTTCTCGTAAGCCTCGAACAGTCCGGCAATACTTGTGTCCGGGGGCTGCACATTTTTATGCACAGGCTGTTCTGTATTACCGGCTTTTTCCAGCCGTTTCGATGCAGGCCGGCCTCCTTGCACTCTGTTTATTATTTCTGCCGACTGAAGAGGTTTAACCTCCTCCTCAGACCCTGCCAGACTATTCAGTTCTTCCCGGATCGCATACAATACCGCTACCCGGTGTTTGCATATTCCTGACTCGTAAGGGCATTCACATTCGTGAAAAGAGAGCGTATCTTCCTTGAAGATCAAAATTAATTCATAATCATACCCGGACGAGCCTTCCACGCCGGCAGTCCAGCTCCCATCCGACAGCTCAACCAGATCCCTGACCTTGCCCTTGTCCCAGAGTTTCTTTCCGCGAGCGAGCATTTGCACGGGAATTTTTTTTTCAAAGTTCCGGAGCGTTATCACCGCCATTTTTCCAGGTTGCTTGTGTTACCTTTTATGTCGGTGCAAATTTAAGGTTTTGCCAGTGCTCCCGAAAATATTTCTCTGTTCCCGGCAACACTGTTTGAAAACCTCTGGCGAACCGGAAACATATCACCAGCTATTATGCATGAACAGTATTCAACATGCCATTGGTTTCTGACAAAACTCAACGCAAAACGGTTAGATCTCCGGCATACTGCTCCGTAGCTCCACCTTTGAAAGTAAGCACTGCCATCCACGCATACACACCCGGCGGCATCATTTGTCCCCTGAAACTCCCGTCCCAACCCTGATTGTTGCCGGGCAGGGCATCTCTCTCTTCATAAAGCAATTCGCCCCAGCGGTCAAATACACGGAACAGGCTGATACGCTCCAGATCGTAGTCGGCAAATATTTGGAACTTGTCGTTTTCTCCATCGGCGTTTGGCGAGAAAACATTGGGAATGAAAACATTGCGCCTTTGGTTCACTTTGATAAACACTTCGTCTGAATTCTCGCACCCGGCATGATCGCTCACAGTGGCAACAAATAACTGGTCAAAATAAACGCTCGTAAAATACTGAAGACAAGTGTCGCACGAGATCGGCGGACTCCACTGTACCTGTTTTATTGACATGGGAGAAAGATCTGTCTGTATCTGCAATAATACGGTCTCTCCCCGAAAAACTGTTGTATCGGGCGACAGACTCACTTGCCAATTGAGCGGCTCGGTTATCGCAAGCACGGTATCCCACACGCAGCCTCCCGATTCGCGTATCCGAAGGGCATGCAACCCGGACTGAAGCCCGTTCCACTGTCGTTCTGCACCGGGAAGTTGATTGTCAAGAGAAAACAATACAGGCTCCGAACCACCTTCAACCTTTTCAATTGTTATCCCGGCCTCAGCCTGGCCAAAACAGGGGGCCGGACGGATGGTAATTTGTGCACTGGTGACAGGATTGATTCCGTTCAGAACAACAATCGTATCCCGAAGAAAGCACCCACCTGATCCAGTTGCTGTCCAGATATAGTATCCCGGTGTAATTGCCGTCAGAGATGTCAAATCACCTGCAATTCCCTGAGGCGTAAGCCACGACAGTACGGCTGTTGTTTGCAGTTGTACACTAACAGAAACGCTGTCGTTCAGGCAGGTCAGAGAAACCGAATCGGCACTGGAAACCGCTACCGGAATCTCCAGCTGGTCTGTTACGGTCACCGGAGCGAGTACGGAGCAACCATTCGATGTAAGCGTAGCTATAACGGTGTATTGTCCGGGTACTGTCACCATCGGCATCTGCAGCGCTGACGAGAAGCCGCCAGGGCCAGTCCAAAACCATTGCAAATCTGTCAATGATGACTGCGCAGACAACTGCGTCGAAGGCGACGAACAGGTAAGCGTACCACCCGCAACCGTGATCGATGGGGGAACTATATCCTGCAATACAACCACCTGCGCTGTTGTGGTACACCCGTTCGACAATCGGGTCGCCAAAACAGTATATTGACCGCTCACCCCAACCACAGGCATCGGCTGATCAGAAGTAAAACCGCCAGGACCTGTCCAAAACCATTGCAAATCTGTCAATGATGACTGCGCAGACAACTGCGTCGAAAGCACCGAACAGGTAAGCATACCACCCGTAGCAGTAATCGACGGGGGGACTATATCCTGCAATACAACCACCTGCGCTGTTGAGGTACACCCGCTCGACGGAGATGTAGCCACCACTGTATATAACCCCGCAAGCGTCACAACAGGCATTTGCTGACTGGACGTAAAGAGTCCGGGACCTGTCCAGAGCCATTGCAAATCTGTAAATGATGACTGTGCCAATAACTGTACCGAACCTGAAGCACAGGTCAGGGTACCCCCTTGAGGCAGGAGATCCGGAAAGTCAGCACTTTGCGTGACAATTGCTGTGTCTGCTGCCGTACACCCGTTCATCGCAGTAACCATCAATGTATAGGTTCCCGGCGAATTTACTGTCAGATTTTGGAAATTGGACAAAACGCCCTGGGTATTGGACCACTGCCACTGCGATACGGCGTTCGCCGAATTTCCCGCAAGCGTGATCGAAGGCTGGGCACAAGTCAACAGGCCACCGGAAGCCGAAACAAAAGGAGGCAAATTATCAGCCAGAATAATCACCGAGTCCATATCGGTACATCCGTTCGGGCCTGTTGACAACAATACGTATATTCCGGGTTGACTCACGGTGAGGTGCTGTTGCGTCGATATTAATCCCTGGCCATCAGACCACATGAATGAGAGCCCTGAATCACCCGTGACAGCAACGATATCAAGTGTGTTTTTCAGACAGGTCAGGGTACTGCCTGAAGGCGTTGAAATGTCCACTGACGGCCGTGTTTGATACGCAGTTATCAGGGCTGTATCCATTGACGTACATCCATTGGGCGCTGTCAGCAACAGTGTATAAGTACCTGCCTCGCTCACAGGCAAATCAGGAATGGAAGCCATAAAGGAGCCGGGACCTGTCCATGAAAAAGTGACCCCGGATGTACTGCTGCTGCCCGACAGCCAGGATACGGGTTGCGAACACGTCAGTATGCCACCCTGCGCAACTATATCCGGCGAAATCGTATCTGCGGCTACAACAACGGAATCAAGAGAGGTACAATAGTTCAGCGAATCTTCTGCCAGCAGAATGTAGGTGCCAGGAGCGTACACCAGGGGAGCAGACTCACTGGAACTGAAATTTCCCGGACCAGTCCAGGATAGCCGGGTGTCAGTCAGTGAACCGAATGTGCCGAGTTGCCCTGTCATATTGTTCCAACATGTCAGAGTATCCCCCACAAGAGTAATTGAAGGCAAAAGTGTATCCGCAAAGAGGAAAGCGACAGCCGTATCGCGACAAATAATATCAGGTGAACTGTTTGTCACCACCAGACTGTACTGCCCGGCATCACCTGCCAGAATACTGTCGGCATCGCCCAAAAAAAGACCACCGGGAGAGAACCATTGCCATTCAAATGGAGAACCATATGTACCCAAACCGTACAATACAACTGAATCCAATACACAATTAATTGTATCGGGAGAGAGTATAGAGGCTGCCACAGGTATCATAACTGCCTGAAATCTGACGATACTGTCGCAACCAAGCGTTGTCTGCAGGTGGATATCAAACTGACCGCTTGTGCAAACCTGTACACCCATTGTATCCAGACACGACCCCTGACAAAATTTGATGTTACCGGCATAAGTAACGACGGGCTGCCTGACGATCAACTGCTGTGTAACAGTGCTGTCGCAACCCTCCGGAGTCTGGTAGGTGTATGAAAGCAGGCCGCTCGAGTTGTAAAGGTTACCGTCAAGCCACTCATACTCCTCACCCTGGCAAATAATCATGTTGGATAAACTGGTAACCGGGATAGTCCGTATCGCCACAGGCAGACAGGTTGTAGGGCCATCATAACAAACATTGATACCGCGCACGCACAAATCACCTCCCGAATTGCCAAATTGTACCATGACACTGGTGCCTGTCTCGTGTGGAAGAGTAACAGTACCCGATTGACCGTTAATAGTGGCTCCTGGTGGAAGTGTCCACTGATACGAACAGGCAAATGGAACAGGCGGGATGGTATAAGTAGCTGAAGCACCGGGACACAGTTGCTGAGGCCCCAGAGGAACAGCCGGAGCTGCCGGTTGCTGTGCTCCGGTAACACCGTTTGCAACATCTACAGAAAACAGGCAAGATGCCGGTCCGTTATTGTCAGTTATAATGTAATAATGGCAACCGGGTACCAGTGGTTCGGTATTCGAAATTATATATGTATTGCCAGTAAACATGGCCGTATTACAATCGGACACCAGATCAAATGTCTGGCAATCCGATGTTTCAAATATCCCCATTTCAATCGAATTGCCCTGGGAGCAGGCTCCTATTGTCACGCTTAGCGAGAGATCAGACGAACCCGCCACAAAAGCTACATATTTGATACTGTGTACTACCTGCGTGCAAAATTCGGGTATTGATTGCCCCACCCCATTCATCAGCGTCTGACCGGTATAACCATCAATACTGCCACAAACCACGCATGCCTGGTTACAGGTTTGCGACAAGGAAAAGGTGTTTCCCGTGGGCGGACAATCCGGTGGATTGGTCTGGGCTGTCAGGGCCACAGGAAACAAAAAAATGAGGAACGAGCCAGGCAAATTTTTGAACATGAGTGTTGAATTTCGTTCGGAATAATAGCAAATATATCTCGTTTTTCAGTTTTCGTAAAATAAAACAGCTACTCAATCTATATCCGTACATTTGTCTGCATACCGAATTGCAAAAGCGGGCCTGCACAACTGCACGTCGGAAGGTCGCTTTGGTAATATGGAAAATAGCCTGCTTAAACAAAAATTGCTGTCAATATTATGGAGGAAGCTGTTTCATCCTTTCTGAATTCCGTAAAAAAACGCTGTCCAAAAGTCGCAGCACCCGATCTGGAGTACCTGCAAACCGGTCTGACAATTACCGAACTGAAACCGAAGGATTTCTATATCCGGTCCAATACTGTTCAAAAGGAGATTGGTTTTGTATTCTCAGGATTGCTGAGGGCTTTTTATGTGGATAATAAAGGCCATGAAATCTCCGTCAATTTTATCAGAGAAGGGAAATACGCAACACACTATTCCGCTTTCATCTCCCGGACGCCCTGTAAGTATCACTTTCAATCTATCGAACCTTCTGTCTTAGTCAACCTGAGCTATCATCACATACAAGAGGGATACGACCGGCTGCCAAACCTCGAGCGATACGGAAGACTGATCGCAGAAGAAGTACTGATGTCGCAACAAAAAAGAATAGAATCATTCCTTTTTGATAATGCCGAGACCCGTTATCTCGACTTTGTACGGGAAAATCCGGATCTGTTTAACAGGGTTTCCCTGTCACACCTGTCATCATACCTCGGAATCGAAAGACAATCCCTCACCAGAATCAGAAAAAAATTGACCCGTAGCTGATTTTGACACATTTGTGTCAGGGACATACAGTACCTCCGGTTGACTTTTGCACTGAAATCAATTCCGTGTAAAATGAACATTGTCATCTTCGGAGCAACCGGATTCTCCGGCAAAGCGATTTTGAAAGAAGCATTATCGCAAAACCACCAGGTCACAGCATTAACAAGAAATATATCGGCCCTGCCCGACCCCGGCAAGAACCTTATCCTTGTCGAAGGAGATGTTCTCAACAGGACTGCTGTTGCAGCCGTTCTGAAAAATAGCGATGCAGTTATTCAATGCCTCGGCATTGGCGGCAAGGGCTCAGGCAAGCCCACCACCTTTATATCTGATGCTACCAGAATTATCATAGAAGAAATGGAAAAGCAACCAGTAAAAAGACTGATTGTAATGAGTAACGCAGGCGCAGGAAACAGTATTGAATTTATGCCCCGATTTTTTACCAGATTCGTTCTTCCCTGCTTTATGAAGTGGCTCAAGGTAATTATTGACGACAAAAACAGGATGGAACCACTCGTAATGAACAGCACCCTGGACTGGACGATTGTGCGGTGCCCGAATATTACCGACAAAGCCCCCCGGGGAAAGTATCTGGCTACACTGGACGGGAAAGGACTCAAAATGTCAATTACCCTGGGAGATATGGCAAAATTCATCGTTCAACAACTCAGCGATAACTCTTTTTCCAGACAATGCCCCTCCATCAGTAACTGACAACATGAAGCCGCTCTTCATTCTCTTCTTTTCAATGGCATTTTCCATGAAGGCCGAATCACAGACATTTTTCATCAAAACCGGTATCGGAAAAATAGCCGTCCGGAAAAACTGCTGCGAATCCGACAAAACACCCCTTATTCTGCTCCATGGCGTTTATTTCGACCATCATTTGTGGGATGAACAGGTTGGCAGCATAACGGACAGAACGGTCATCACCATAGATATGCCGCTCCACGGAGACAGCCGGGAGATTGCCAAACCGGACTGGACGCTGGATGACTGCGCGGATATGCTCGGGGAAATTCTGGACAGTCTGAAGATTCCTCAGGTGATCGCCGTTGGCCACTCATGGGGCAGCATGACCATTCTCAGAACCGCTGCCAGATACCCCCTCCGATTCGAAAGTATCGGTTTGTGCAATATGCCTTTCCGTGCCGCCTCCCGGAAACAAAAACTGATATTCGGTCTCCAGCATTCTATGCTCCGTTTCAGAAAATTTTATTCAAAACAGGCCGCAAAATCACTTTTCGGGAAAAAATCTCTGGAGGATAATCCGGCTTTGTCAGATCAGCTTGCCCTGTCCATGAATATCCTGACGGACGGGGAAATCCGGCAAATTGACAAAAAAGTTATTTTCGATGCGGAAGACACCACTCCCTTGATGCAGAATCTGAAAGTAAAGGCTCGGGCCCTGAAAGGCAGGGAGGACTATGTGCAGAGCCCTCCATTTATCGAAACGATTGTAATTGAAGGTGGGCATGTCAGCCCGGTCGAAGAGCCCCGGATGGTTCTGGAGTTTATCAAAACGCTTCTGAATTGAGCGCCTGACTGCGCTTGTATAATCAAAACCGGGTTGCCAGAGAACCTCTCCGGCAACCCGACTCAATCAGAAAGTCAACTCAAATGTCGCCTCCTGAACATCGCGGGAATTGCCTCCGACGAATACTTTGAAGGTGCCCGGATCAGCCTTGAACTGAAGTTCCCTGTTCCAGTAAGACAAATCTTTCTCCGACAGCCTGAAACTGACGATCTTGCTCTGACCTTTTTCCAGACGGATTTTCTGGAAGCCCTTGAGCTCTTTGACTGGCCTCGAAATATCGGCGCTCATATCCCGGATATACAGCTGTACCACCTCTTCTCCTGCCACATCGCC
>JBDLWO010000006.1:0-5991 GCA_039804245.1 Bacteroidota bacterium | reverse complement strand
TCAGTTTTTCCGATGCCGGATCGGTCAGGTCATCCCGAAGGCGTCCGACGATCAGTTCCCTGAGTGAATCGAAAGCCCTGATTCCGGCCCGGTCGCACCGCAGGAGTGCGTAATAAAGTATATACCGGCTCTGATAGCACCGGTCAGAAGTCGCTTCTGTGCCGGCCCGAACCACCTGATGTATCCATTTGATGGCGGAGGTGGTCGCGCTGCATTCTCCGAGGAACAGGACCACATTGGCATTTGTCACTACATCCACATGATCCGGATGAGGTTTGTTGAATCCGGAGTTGAAAAACAGCCGGAGTTTCGACGGACTTCGAACTATATGCATCAGAGCCGGCCAGATTTGCGGATACGGCAGGTGGTATACACGGGGAAGTATCCAGTTGTAATACAGGCCATCAGCATTGCGGTTGCCCCTGATAATCTGGCGGATACGGCCGGTTTTTTCCCCGCGTATTTTCATCAGGTGGGCATTGCAGGAGGTGTCGTCGGTTGTGGGAGGAATGAACAGAGAGCCCGGACTTCTTTTGGCCCAGAATCTCCATACTTTACCGGGCCATGCTTCCGACATCAGAAAGTCCCATGCTTTCCGGATAACTTTATCGCTACCCGGGAACAGGGTTTCCTGCAGTGAATACAGAATATGCTGAGTCAAAAACGGACTCGGATCCTCCCTCGGGTTGAGATCCAGCGTAATATTGTCTGCCACCATACATCGGAACTCACCGGAGGGTAACTGGTGCGCTTTCAAAAATTCCAGCGCCCGTTCCATGGCCGTTTCCATACTATATATATTAGCAGGAGTTATTTTTACCATTTCAGATTCAGATATTCCAGTCCGCGCGTGGGTACGCGCTCGCGCCAGTGAAATGCAAAGCCTTTATTGGAGCCACTCATGCTGCGCAGCCACCTGCCCGGCAGATGTCCGTTGTCGAGCCGCAGATCGGGCAGTTGCTCAAACAGCGTCCGGAAGGTTACTTTGGCCTCCAGGCGTGCCAGTGAGGCCCCCAGACAATAGTGAATGCCACCGCCAAATGCAAAATGACCGGTCGTATTTCGGTAAATATCAAAAACACCCGGATCGGGAAATTTCTCGGGATCCCGGTTGGCAGCAGCCAGTATTCCGATGACGGGTTGTCCCTCGGGTATCTGCAGACCATCTATTTCTATTGGCTCCGGCGTAACACGCATAGTGGTCATGGGTATAGTAGTTTCATACCGCAACATTTCCTCAATGGCATTGGGCATCAGAGCCGGATCGTTACGTACTGCCTTCAGGGATTCAGGGTGTTGTAACAGGGTAAGCAATCCTGATCCCAGAAAGCAACTGGAGGTTTCACCGCCTGCAGCGAACAGGATTACACACATTTCGATGAGTTCCTCTTTTGAGAGCATACCCTCGCGGTAACCTTCTGCGAGTTTTTCCAGTAATTTGCCCGGACTGGATTTTCGCATGAACTCATCTATATTTTCAGTAAAATAACTGCGTAACGCACCAATACCTCGGTCCGACACCTCCGGATTATTACTGAACTCAAAGATGTACTGTTGTGCAAAGCTGAATAGAGATGCCTGCTTTTCTTCCGGAACGCCCAGGTAACTGGCAACAATGGCAACCGGCAGGCGTGTGGCAAACTCCGATACAAATTCCATACGTCTTCTGTCTTTCACCCGGTCAATCAACTGATGTGCAATTTCTGTCACCATTTCCTCCTCGTTGAGCATGGATTTGGGAGTGAAAAATTCCTGTACAACCATTCGGTGCCTGGTATGGTCAGGCGGATCTCTGAAGAGTATGTGTTTTCGCAGCGAGTTGCCGAGCGGTTCGTTACCCGATCGCTTCGAAGGCGCCTGATTGCGGAGGAGGGCGGTTACATGCGCATGCCTGGAGAGTATCCAGTGACTACCATTGAAAAAGGGCCCGCGCTTCAGCAGTCGGTCGTACAGTGGAGCGGGGTCCTGCAGGCGCAGGCGTTCATTGACGTTAATTACTTCCTTTTCGGGTTGTTGTATCATTTTCGAGGTGAGAACTCCGGTGAATGTGCTTTCCCACGAGGAAATCACCCCGACCTGTTCGATACAAATGTATTTCCCCTCGCGTTCCCCATACTGTCCTGAGGTAAATTGTACATGAAATTGTCTATATAGATTCTTAAAACAGGTGCTTGTTGGGAGCACCTTCATATACCTGAAGTGGTATTTGACACGATAATATTGAATACAACGGAGGTTGAAATCTGGCCATCCACCACCAGCAGCGTGATACGCTGCAGTCGGAAACCCGGTTTCCAGCTATTCCGGCGCCCTTTACATGGCTGGTACTGTACTGTATATGCAAGCAGGCGGTCGTAAAAGTTGATGATCTCTTTTTCTGTGAACTATGGCCGCATCATTTATTCGGTCAAATACTGTCGTCTGTCTGTCAGATCAGGATCAACAGGCCTTCCTTTGTCTGTAAATGTATGTTTACTCACGGTTACGATAATAATCGCATAGTCATTACATTTGGCTTTTCAAACGCAACATCCGACATGCGCTTTCCTCACAACAATCTCCGCAGCCGCCACTGGTTCGGCCGCGATGGAAAAGACGGTTTCATTTACCGCTCCTGGATGAAAAAACAGGGTATTCCCGACGAAGAATTCGAGGGTAAGCCTGTCATCGGCATCTGTAACACCTGGTCTGAACTGACGCCCTGCAACTCGCATTTCCGCGAACTGGCCCAGTTTGTGAAGCAGGGGGTAATCCAGGCGGGTGGTTTCCCGCTCGAGTTCCCGGTGATGTCGCTGGGTGAAACCCTCATCAAGCCCACGGCCATGCTGTACCGGAATCTGGCCAGCATGGATGTGGAAGAGTCCATACGTGGCAATCCGCTCGACGGGGTGGTGCTGCTCTGCGGGTGCGACAAAACCACGCCCTCCCTGGTGATGGGCGCCTGCAGCGTGGATATTCCCGCCATCGTTGTATCGGGAGGCCCCATGCTCACCGGTCGTTTCCGGGGCAAATCCATCAGTACTTCCGATGTGTGGCGGTTCACCGACCAGGTGCGTACCGGAGATATGCCGGAATCAGAAATGAGGCAGGCGGAGGCCGGCCTGTGCCGCAGCGACGGCCATTGCGGTGTGATGGGTACGGCCTCGACCATGGCCTGTATGGTGGAATCGCTCGGGCTCTCCCTGCCCGGCAATGCAGCTATTCCGGCCCCGGATGCGGCAAGAAAGGTGCTGGCCCGCCGTTCCGGTGCAGAAATTGTAAAAATGGTGCAGGAAGATCGCCGCATGTCATCAATACTCGTCAGGGAGGCATTTGAAAACGCTATTATGGTGAATGCGGCTATCGGTGGCTCCACCAACTTCGTGGTGCACCTGCTCGCCATTGCCGGCCGTATCGGAGTGGACCTGTCGCTCGAAGATTTCGACCGGTTCTCTGCCGGTATTCCGCTGCTGGCCAACCTGCAGCCGTCCGGACAGTTCTTTATGGAAGATTTCTATTACGCCGGCGGACTGCCGGCGGTGATCCGCGAGTTGCTGCCCCGTCTGCACGGGAATTGTATCACTGTCAACGGAAAAACGATACAGGAAAACACGGTGGAGGCACCCTGTTACGAGAGGGAGGTTATTGCTCCGCTCGACACCCCGTTCAATGATCTCTCGGGCATTGTGGTGCTGAAGGGCAATCTGTGTGAAAACGGGGCCGTGCTGAAGCCTTCTGCAGCTACTCCGGGGCTTCTGCAGCACACCGGGAAAGCCATTGTATTTGAAGATATTGAGGATTATAAAGCCCGTATTGATGATCCTGCCCTGCCTGCCGACGAAAACAGCGTGCTGGTGCTGAAAAATGTGGGCCCCGTCGGTTATCCGGGTATGCCCGAGGTGGGAAACATGGGTTTGCCACCCGCTCTGCTGGCTAAGGGAATCACCGATATGGTGCGCATTTCCGACGGCCGTATGAGCGGCACCGGCTTCGGTACGGTGGTGCTGCACGTGTCGCCGGAAGCAGCAGCCGGTGGCACACTCGCTATTGTGGAGGAGGGCGACCTGATCACCCTCGACGTGCCTGCCCGTTCACTGCACCTGCACCTGACAGAGGAAGAAATCGCCCTGCGCAGGGAGAAAAAGGCAAATAAAGCGGAACTGCACACGCGCGGGTACGTGCGCCTGTACCAGGAACACGTGGAACAGGCACACCTCGGCGCCGATCTGAACTTCCTGAAAGGCGGCTCCGGCAGCGAGGTGCCCCGCGACTCACACTGACACCTGTATAAAACATGCAAACACTGACCGATCATCGCTGTCTGCTGGGAGAGGGGCCTGTATGGGACGCACGTCGCAGCAGCCTCTTCTGGGTGGACATCCTCCGGGGAGAAATACATGAGTACCGTCCGGCAGACGGGTACAGCCATACCATTTCTTTCGGCGAGTATGTGGGAGCGGTGGCTCCGTACCGCGATGGCCGCCTGATGGCAGCCCTGAAAAGTGGAATCGTGCTGCTCGATCCCGATACTGGAGAGAGAGAAGCCGTGGGGCATCCGGAGGCCCATTTGCCGGGCAACCGCTACAACGACGGCAAATGCGATCCGGCCGGCCGGTTCTGGGTAGGCAGCATGTCGCTGCAGGAGGAGCCTGGCGCGGGCAGTCTGTACATGATAGATCACGACCGGAGCATCACCCGGCAACTGGAGGGCGTCACTATCTCGAACGGACTTGCCTGGAGCAACGACCACCGCACCATGTATTATATAGACACACCCACCTTTGAAGTAGCCGCTTTCGATTACGATATAGCTACCGGCAGTATCTCAAACCGGCGCGTGGCCATCCGCATACCCGAAACAGACGGCTACCCCGACGGTATGACCACAGACCGCGAGGGGTGCCTCTGGATAGCCCACTGGGATGGCTGGCAGGTAACACGCTGGGACCCGCACACAGGCAGGAAAATTCACCATATACCGATGCCAGCAGCCCGCGTTACATCCTGCGCATTCGGGGGAGACACAGGCAACGACCTGTATATCACTAGCGCACGCACGGGCCTGAGCGAGGAGGAGCTGGGGAGGATGAGGGGAGCGGGAGGGGTGTGGAAAATACAAACAATCTGAACTGACAAGTATGAAATGGCTAAAACTCATAATCATAACGGGGGCTGTCATTATCGGCCTTCTTTTACTTGTATATCTGATGCTTCGGAGCGCATCCTGTGTAGATATAGACAAGGAACGCTTCCCAATCTCCGGAATTGACATTTCTGAACATACAGGCAAGGTTGATTTTGGCAGACTAAATGCACAGGGTGTTAGCTTTGTTTATATCAAAGCTACCGAGGGCACGAACTACACGGACAAACGATTTCAGGTAAATTCGGAAAGAGTGAAGTTATCGGGTTTGCCTTATGGCTTCTATCATTTTTTTCGGTTCGGGAAATCCGGCAAGGTTCAGGCAGAGTATTTCTTGTCACGGATAGCCAGAGACCCTGGTAAGTTGCCTATTGTCATTGATGTTGAGGAATGGGGTAATTCCTCATCGAAGAAATCCGGAAGTCAAGTACGGGCAGAAGTCAAAAGCTTCATTGATATTGTTACGGAGCAGACAGGTAGAGAACTTTTAATATATACCAATCTGAGTACGTATAACAGTATGATCAAAGGGCATTTTTCAAATAAAATTTGGATATGTGCTTTTGTTGATGAGCCCGATGAGCAAATCAACTGGCAATTCTGGCAGCATTGTCATACAGGCTCACTTGAGGGGGTGGATGGAGATGTGGATTTTAATGTGTTTAGGGGAACACGGGGTGATTGGAGATATTAATAGTTGGGTTTAGGGCCATCAACCTTTGCTCCATGACTTTCGAGCATCTCCTTCCAGAGTCCTCCTGCGTACCTGATCCTGTCTTGAGTTTTAAGGTTGGTAAACGTAATTATATGGATTTCAATTCCGGCCAGATTTGGGAGTTCAATATTGTAACGTTTTTTCAGACGAGCCT
>JBDLWO010000005.1:0-4572 GCA_039804245.1 Bacteroidota bacterium | reverse complement strand
AGCCGCGAACTGTGGATTGAGCAGGACGACTTCATGGAGAATCCGCCACCGAAGTATTTCCGCCTGTCGCCGGGTGGTATGGTACGCCTCAAATCGGCCTTCATCATCCGGTGCGACGAAGCGGTGAAGGACGCAGAAGGAAAAGTAACAGAACTGCGATGCACCTACATACCCGAGAGCCGTTCAGGCCAGGATACTTCCGGACTGAAAGTACAGGGAGTGATACACTGGCTGTCGGCAGAACACGCCAGAACAGCCGAAGTACGGCTTTATGACCGCCTGTTCAGGGTGGAAGACCCGGCTGCGGAAGAAGATTTCAAATCCACCATCAATCCGGACTCACTGCATATAATATCGCAGGCTTTTGTGGAACCAGCATTGATGGAAGCGAAGCTGGGCGACCGGTTCCAGTTCACCCGACTGGGTTATTTCTGTGTTGACCCTGATTCCAAAGATACTGAAATGGTATTCAACCGGACAGTTACTTTAAAAGATACCTGGGCTAAGGAGCAAAAAAAATAACCTGAAATACTGCCGCAATGAAGAAAATACTTGTTGCCAACAGGGGAGAAATCGCCCTCCGCGTTATGAAAACTGCCCGCCGCATGGGTATTTCCACGGTAGCCGTCTATTCGGAGGCCGATCGCAATGCGCCACATACACGATTTGCCGACGAAGCGATATGTCTGGGGCCGGCGCCCTCCTCACAGAGCTATCTGAGAGGAGATCTTATAGTGGAAGAGGCCCTTCGGCTCGGTGTTGACGGGATACACCCGGGTTACGGATTTCTCAGCGAGAATGCAGGTTTTGCGCGCGCGGTGGAAGCTGCCGGAATCACGTTTATAGGCCCGAGCCCGGAGAGTATCGAAATAATGGGTAGCAAACTCGCTGCAAAGGAGGCTGCGAAGAAATTCAATGTACCTATGGTGCCCGGTATTGAACAGGCCATCACCGATGTGGGTATGGCTGTAGAAATCGGCCGCAGGGTGGGCTATCCGATTCTCATCAAGGCGTCCGCAGGCGGCGGTGGCAAGGGTATGCGTATTGTAGAACGAGAGGAAGACACCCGCGAACAGATGGAAAGAGCCATTTCTGAAGCTGTCTCGGCCTTTGGTGACGGATCCGTTTTTATTGAGAAGTATGTCACTGGTCCGAGACATATCGAGGTGCAGGTCATGGGCGATCAGGAAGGCAATATTGTTTACCTCTTTGAGCGCGAGTGCAGCATTCAGCGTCGTCACCAGAAAGTCGTTGAAGAAGCGCCATCAGCCATTCTGACACCGGAACTTCGCAGGGCTATGGGTGAAGCCGCCGTGCGTGTGGCACAGGCTTGCAACTATAGAGGAGCCGGAACAGTAGAATTTCTGATAGACTCCGGCAGAAATTTCTACTTCCTTGAAATGAACACCCGTCTGCAGGTGGAGCACCCGGTAACAGAGATGATCACCGGACTGGATCTCGTGGAATGGCAAATAAGGGTAGCCCGGGGTGAAAAACTCGGCTTCTCGCAGGAAGACCTGAAAATCAACGGCCATGCGCTTGAATTAAGGGTGTACGCCGAGGACCCGCTGAACAACTTCCTGCCAAGTGTGGGCAGACTGGAGCGCTACCGGACACCCTCCGGCGAAGGCATCCGGGTAGATGGTGGTTTCGAAGAAGGCATGGATGTACCGATATATTATGACCCCATGCTGGCCAAACTCGTGGTACATGGAGCCGACAGAGCCGAGGCCATCCGCAAAATGAAAGATGCCATCAAGCAGTACGAGGTGAAAGGAGTGGCCACTACCCTGCCCTTCGGGCTGTTTGTGATGAACCATGAGGCATTTGTAAGTGCCGATTTCGATACGCACTTCGTTAACCAGTATTACACACCGGCAAAACTGGTTGAAATGGATCGCGAAAATGCGGAGGTTGCCGCGACACTGGCACTTGGAGCGTACCTGAAAAACAAACGAAAACTGAAGGTGCCGCAGACAGCCGGATAAAAAAACGGCGGGACAACCGAGTCGGCCCGCCGTAGTCATTTCTTCGCTGATACAGTGTTACTTTTGACTGGCTCGCGCCTCTTTTACGGTCAACACTTCCTGGCGAAGATCCTGTGCAAGTTTTTTGATGTCCTGCATGGCTTTACGTACACGACCGCCGGCAGCATTGTTTCCATCGTTGAACTTGCGAACATCAGATTCCACTTCCGCGATCTTCTGTTTGATTTCGTCAAAGATTTTGTTCATAATTGTATTTGATTTTTGCGTTGAATATGCTGTAAAAGTAATCCCTTTTTTCAAAATTGCAGCATATTATTAATAAAAAGTGAATTTTTTCATGAAAAAAGAATCCCGGATACTCGTCGCCGGACACCGTGGAATGGTGGGGTCAGCTATCACAAGAGCATTGCAGAACACAGGATACTCAAACCTGATTCTGACAGGCAGGAATGCACTTGATCTTCGTAACCAATTGGAAGTCAATGAGTTTTTTCGAAGGGAAAAACCTGATACAGTTTTCCTGGCGGCTGCGCGGGTGGGCGGTATTTACGCAAATAATACCTATCGGGCAGAGTTCATTTACGATAATCTGATGATCGAGGCCAATGTCATCAATGCAGCATACTTATATGGTGTGGACAAGCTGCTTTTCCTCGGCTCTTCCTGTATTTACCCCAAAATGGCACCGCAGCCATTAAGGGAGGATTCCCTGCTCACAGGCGAACTCGAACCAACAAATGAGCCATATGCCATTGCCAAAATAGCCGGCATCAAGATGTGCGACGCATACCGGCATCAGTACGGATGCAATTTCATCAGCGTGATGCCAACCAACCTGTACGGGCCGAATGATAACTACCATCCGGAAAACAGCCATGTACTTCCAGCTCTGATCAGGCGGTTTCACGAGGCTAAACGCGACGGACTCGGCGAGGTGACCATCTGGGGTACAGGTACTCCACGCCGCGAGTTCCTGCATGTAGACGACCTGGCTGATGCATGTATTTTTCTGATGAACACCTTCAATGAACCCGGATTTGTCAATATTGGTACCGGAACTGATTTGTCCATCCAGGAACTGGCCCGGATGATCGCCCGGATTGTCGGATTTGAGGGAGAAATCACCAATGACTTGTCCAAACCCGATGGTACTCCTCGCAAACTCCTCGATGTGAGCAAACTCAGTGCTATGGGCTGGAGGGCCAGAATCGGGCTGGAGGCCGGAATAAGGTCCGTTTATGAAGAAGTGAGCGATAAACTCTGAGTAACGGGATAATTATAACCGGTTAAATGTATTTTTGCGCTCAAGTTGATACATACATGAACGCAAAACACACCTACGTGGCCATCATGGCCGGGGGCGTAGGCAGCAGGTTTTGGCCTGGCAGCCGCGAAGCACGCCCCAAACAGTTCCTCGATATGCTGGGAACCGGAAAAAGTCTGCTCCGTCTCACCTTCGAGCGATTCCTGCCCATCTGTCCGGCAAGCCACATATTTATAGTGACCAACGCAGCCTACAAGGACCTGATCAGGGAACAACTCCCGGAACTGACCGACAACCAGATTCTCTGCGAGCCAAGCAGGAACAATACGGCTCCGTGTGTATGCTATACCGCACTCAAACTGGCAGCGCTCGATCCGGATGCCAACTTTGTTATCGCACCAAGTGATCATATCGTGCTGAAGGAGCAGGCATTTCTCGACAGGATACAACAGGCCCTCCACTTCGCAGCAGGAAACGACGCACTGCTAACGCTCGGTATTCAACCATCGAGACCCGATACAGGTTACGGGTATATACAAATGGACAGTGAGGTGGAATCAGGTATATTCAAAGTAAGAAGATTCGCCGAAAAACCGGATTCCGATACTGCAAGGCAGTTCGTAGCTTCAGGAGAATATCTGTGGAACGCCGGAATATTCGTCTGGAACGTCAAATCCATTCTGTCGGCATTCCAGCGCCACGCAAGCGATGTGTATGACCTGCTCTGCCAGGGCGATGGCATCTGGAATACTGCCGACGAACAACCATTCATCAACCACCAGTATCCGCAAACCCGAAATGTAGCCGTTGATGTGGCTATTATGGAACAGGCAGAAAATGTTTATACACTGCCATCAGAATTCGGCTGGAGCGATCTGGGCACCTGGGCCAGCCTCTATCACGAACTCGCTCACGATGAGCAGGGAAATGCTATGGTGGGCGGCCTGACAATGGCTCTCGACACTACCAACTGTCTGATCAGAACACCCTCCGGCAAGCTCACTGTACTCAAGGACTTGGACAACTATATCGTTGTGGATGAAAACGACGTGCTGCTCATCTATCCAAAGAATAAAGAACAGGAGATCAAAGCAGTAACGGCATTAGTTAAAAAGGAAACGGGCGAAATGTACCTGTAAGCGGTTGAAAGTGCGAGAAACCGGCTTTTTTTGAAAAATTATTTTTTTTTTGCCGAACCCTGCATACAGGTAATTTATATTTTGCTAACTTCGCTGCTGTTATTTGATTTAATCCATTTGTTCACTCTAACTAATCCCTTGTAATGAGTGCATTGTATAATCCCGGTCCAAGGTTATCAGA
>JBDLWO010000004.1:0-4457 GCA_039804245.1 Bacteroidota bacterium | reverse complement strand
ACCACGGTACGACTGCCGCCGTCGGCTACCCGTCCGTCGGCCAGCAAGATCAGTGTGGACTCGCTCGACATGGAGCCCTGTCCGTAACCACCACTGTTGTAGTTCGACTGGCTCGTCCAGCTGCCCACCAGAGCCTGGTCGTGCTGCTTCGCCGCCACGGGGTTGCCCGCAGGCGTGTCCGACCGACCACTGTCCGCCGCAGTGTTCTCCCGATCCAGCTCCACCGGTATCTCCGTACCGAGGATGCTCAGCTTTAACGAAAGATGATTGCCCTTCAACTCACCCCGGAGTTGAAGGGTCAGTCCGAGCGAGGCCTCCTGCGCCTGTCCGCTCAGTACGCTCCCCTGCACGCGCCCGCTCACGTTATACTTGTTGTTGCTGTCATCGAGCAGGCCCGAATATACTCCTCCGCCCGCGGCGGTCAGCGTCAGCACAACCGGCTCGCCCTGGTAAAAGCCATTGTAGCGGCCGGCAAACGACTGTGCAAACAGAGTGGGAAGGGCAAAAAAAGCAAAAAGAATGGAAGCAGCTTTGTTGTGCATAGACTGGTGTTTTACTCCATAACGCCCGTATCGGGCAATTCTTGCACAGGTAGAAATACGATTTCCTGTCTTTTTGTCGTTTTCAGGGTTGCGGAGCTTCCTCTGCGCAGTTTTTCGGCGCTTTCCTGTGCGCCTCACAACGAAAAAATGGCAAAATATCTCTCTGTTCTCTTCATATTGCTGCTGCCCGGATTCAAACTCACGGCACAGCACCTGTCCGCCGACCTGCAGTCGCTGCTGCCCACGCTCAACAGTGCCGACAGCGTGAAGGTGCTCGGCTACGCCCGCTACCAGGGCGCCTATCACGGTCGCCCGCTGGATGCCACCTGCAAACTGCTCGATACCACCGGACAGCGCCGCGTGGCCGGCTATATACGGTTTCTCCAGCATCCGGGTGAACCTGAACCCACCACCGTGCGGTTTCAGCGCGACACCATCCCTTTCGGCGCCATCAATGAGGGGTATATCCTGCTCGATTCGTTTGTGGTTGTCAACACAGGTAACCACCCGTATGTGATCAGCAGTTCCAGGGGGAGTTGCGACTGCACCGCACTGGGCATCCCGAAATATCCGGTCATGCCCGGCGACTCTGCCGCCATCCGTGTGGAGTTCGACAGCTATAAAAAGGCTGGAAAAACCCTGGCCGGAGTTATTGTTTACGACAACTCACGCCCCAACAGGAGGAATATCCTGTACCTCGAGGGGAATGTGAAGCCAAAGGGGAATGTGAAGACGATTATCCGGGATTAGCGATGGTCACTTGGCAGCCTTCAAAAACCTGTCGCGCATCATACCCTTGTCGGTAACTATATTGATCAGGTATGTACCATCCGGCAGCCCCGAAATATTGATCTGCTGTTCATTTCCTCCGGACAATACCTGCCTTCCGGAAACATCGAAAATCGCAATGGCTTCCACACGGGCGCCACTGGAAGCTATATTCAGTCTGTCGCTTGCCGGGTTGGGAAAAACCGATACGGAGAAGTTTTCTTCCTGTTCATCCACAGCGGTAGCGGAAGCTCTCGTGACCTGGATCTGCAGCAGATAAGTACCCGTTTCTCCCTGGAAATAGGGCGCTACATGGAAAAACATCGTCTTGTTGCCAGGCACTGTGATACTCCCGTTAGTGACGTCATCATAGGCATCCGACCAGCTTCCGTTCAGGTTGTAAGAAAAAAGTACGTCGTTGGTATATGTCTGCCCGTTACCGCTGTTGTAGCTGTCATGCACGCGGGGCGTAACTGTATAGGAATACCCGGCAGGAAAGAATACCTTGTAGTAGTCGTAATCGGTACCAACGTGGTTATTTGACCCGTTTGTACTGATATTGGCTGTATTGGCAGAAAAAGACAGCGGAAGATTGCTCGCGCTGTTCTGCGCGTTATTGCTCTCGTAAACATCGGGAGAAAGCAATGGCGCCCTTACGGCAATTTCAATAGGATTGGCGTGATAGGTGGAGCCCACCAGATCCCAGTCGGCGCCGTTTGCTTTTTCCCAGGCCGCCAGCAGGTAGGAACCGGGCTCCAGATTGAGTGCACTGGTAGTGAAGGTCAGCCCGTTGATATAGTGGCAACTGGCACAAAGGGAATAATTGTTCAGCTCCTGAATGGTCTGTATCCAGTTGCCATCGAGATCGTGAACGTCGAGCGAGAAAGAGCCATTGAACACCGTTGAACTGTAATTGGCCAGGTCGAGAAAGAAGTTGGCCGGCTGATTTTGCACCAACGGGTTGACTGAAGGCGTAATTTCTGCATACAGCTCAATATTATTCCCGTAAACAATGGATACAGGGATGTAGTTGGAAAAGCTCCCGTCTCCTACATAAACCCAGTCATTGGCCGGTTTCACGTAAATTCCGATGTAGTACTTTCCAGGAGCGGCTTCGAGACCAGTCGTGGTGAAGTTGATACCGTTGGTATAAAAATAGTTGGGCGGCAGTCCGTTACCCTCAGTATAGGTCTGGATAAAATCCACAAAATTGCCGCTTTCATCAAAAAGTGCTGCCGTGATATCTCCGTAAAAAGTAGTGGTTCCCTTGTTGATAATATTTGCGTTCACTGTGAATCCCTGATTCCACTGAATCGGGTTGGGAGAAACTGTAATGGAACTGTACAGTTGTATGCTGGCAGTCTGTGGCGCCGCGCTGGCGGGCTGTATGCCAATCAGTATCTGCTGGTTGCTGTTGAATCCTCCGCTGCCACCGCCGGCCCCCAGGGTACCGGGGTTCAGCTGATCTATCCAGAAGTAGCCGTCGGAATTGCCTCCCCAGCCCCAGTTGAAGTGGAAATAGTTGCTGTTATCGTATCCGTCGCACACGAATGCGTGGCCACCGCCCGCACCAAAACCGGTGTGAAGGATGGGGCGACTGGCATTCAGTTCGCTCTTCATCAGGTTGATCCAGCTGCTGCTGGTGTAATTTGACCTTTTTGCTCCTGCAAGCGTGGGTGCATATCCGAAGTAGGTTTTCAGCGCATATTCACTGCAATGCGTAACCGGACTTGCCGACGAAATCACATACGCGCCGCTGCCGCCACTTGAGGCCAGACCGTAATTCATATCCACGCTCACCCCGCAGTGATACATCAGGGTAGCCACGGCGTTATTTGGGGCAAATACGTCGTTGGGCATGGCGCTCCAGCTGTAGGTGGTAGCGCCGAAATTGGCCGACAGGGTGCCGTAATCATCCTCGTTATAGGAATGGTAGCCCGTACCCTGCTGCGGATAGTTCCAGTACTTCATGATCTGGGCCATGGCCGTTGCAACGCAGCCGGTCACAGCGCCGCCGGGACAGTACGCATTATAGAATGGCGCCTGATTCCAGCGGGTGGTAAGCAGCGGATTGACCTCCAGCAGGGCGTCTGTACCCATAGTTTCACCGGCAAGCAGCGCCGACCATCTGGCGCTGATCTCGTCGGTGGCGGCTATTTCATGCTCCAGTACATACCTTATTTCCGCCCGGTACTGTTCAAACCACTTGTCAATATGTGGAGGAAGGGCCTCTTTAGGAAACGAACCCTCTTTGGAATAACCCGGAACCGGCCAGAGGTTGTCGTCGGCAGAAACCATCACAAACCCCTGATCGCCGATATCAAAAACATAGTACAGCGCCACCGGCTGCGGGAGCGATTCGCCATTCAGAAAAGAAGCCTGTTCGGTGAGCGCGAGCGTGACAAGGTGGCTGGAACCGCCGCCCGCCGTACGGTAAAAGTTGGTGGCAACAAGGCGGGCAGTTGCTTCATCAACCGGTTTGGCGGCCAGGGAGAAGCACAGGAAAAGAGCATAGAGGGGAAGAAGAATGCGCACGGGTATTTGTTTTTTTTGTGATAAATATAGCCTGTTTTTTCGTAAAAACACCGACCAGCTGCCGCGAGTCGAAAAAAAGAGGCGCCTCCACCGGAAGCGCCCCCTGTCAATCTATTTCTTGCCTTGCTGCGACATAAAATCTGTCGAGCTCAGGGCCATCATTTCTTTCAGTGTTTTTTGCATGCCATCCACGGACCCATCGAGGAAAATAACATTGCCCTTTCCGTGCTCCGTGAAGTTTTTCAACGCCTCGGTCCACATGGAGAAAAGTATCACCGATGTATCCAGATTGGCATTCTGCATCTCTTTGGCAGCCTGACTCATACCGCGTGCCACCTCCTCGCGGAACAGTGCCACAGCCTGACCGCGCATTTTGGCAGCCTCCCTTTCTGCCTCTGCGGCAATCTTGATCGCGTTACCTTCGGCTTCTGCAGCCTTGGTCTTGGTAATCAGCAATGCCTGACCTTCGTTCTCCGCAGCAGCCTTCAGGTTGTTGGCCGCCACAATTTTGGACATGGAGCGCATCACCTCGTCATCAAAGGTAATGTCGTTGATCTGCAGGTCAATGAGGTGATAACCCCAGTCCTCCAGCATGTGGTCAATATTGCTCTT
>JBDLWO010000003.1:0-30660 GCA_039804245.1 Bacteroidota bacterium | reverse complement strand
TTTGTCGGACTTTCCAAAGGTAATATTCTGAACCAGGATATGGTTCGTTCCATGGCGCCGAATTGTATTGTATTCGCCATGGCCAATCCGACGCCTGAGATCAGTTATGAAGAAGCCATTGCTGCCAGACCCGACATTATTATGGCCACAGGCAGATCTGATTATCCCAATCAGGTGAATAATGTACTCGGTTTCCCCTATATTTTCAGGGGAGCACTCGATGTGCGGTCGCGTGCAATCAACGAGGAAATGAAGCTGGCCGCAGTGCGTGCCCTCGCCGATCTTGCCAAGAAGCCGGTGCCGGATATCGTCAACCTGGCTTATGAAAATTCCAATCTGCACTTTGGTCCGGACTATATCATTCCCAAACCGGTAGATCCACGTCTGCTGGCAACAGTAGCCCCTGCAGTAGCCCGTGCCGCTATTGAATCGGGTGTAGCCAAAACAAAAATCGAGGACTGGGATGCTTACGCGATTCAACTGACCAAGCGTCTGGGAATAGATAACAATCTGACCCGTGCAATTCAGACAAAAGCCAAGCAGAACCCCAAACGGGTGGTGTTTACAGATGCCGAAAATGCTACAGTACTGAAAGCAGTAAGGGTAGTGGTAGAAGAAAATATCGCGAGGCCAATCCTGCTCGGAAACGTGGAAAAGGTGCGCGCGCTCATGGCTGAAAACAGAATTGAACTGGAGGATGTGCTCATCATTGATCCTAAAAATCCTGTATCACCGGAAGAAATGGAGCGCATGGAGCGTTACGCCAGTCATTTGTACGAAAAACGTCAGCGAAAAGGCTTTATCCTGTCAGATGCGCGCCAGAAAATCAAACACCGCAACTACTTCGGTGTCATGATGGTGGAAACAGGTGACGCTGATGCCATGATCAGCGGACTTTCCAGAAATTATCCGGATACGATCCGGCCTGCGCTTCAGGTAATCGGCCCCAAACCGGGCATCCGAAAAGTAGCCGGTATGTATATCCTGATGACCAAACTCGGCCCGCTTTTCCTGGCCGATACAACAGTCAACCTGGATCCTACAGCAGAGGAAATCGTGGAAATCGCTGAACTGACAGCCAAGCAGGTTGAGAAGTTTAACATCAGGCCTCGTATCGCCATGCTGACCTATTCCAACTTCGGCTCTGTGGCAGATGGTGCTGCTGCCGTAAAAATGCGTGCAGCCACCCAGATACTGCAGGAAAAACATCCTGATATGATTGTCGAAGGTGAGATGCAGGCACACCTCGCTTTCGATACTGAACTGATGCGTCAGAACTATCCGTTCAGCAAACTGGTTGACGGACCTGCCAACACACTCGTTTTCCCGAATCTGTCCTCATCCAATATTGCCTATAACCTTATACGGTCGGTGGCAGGGGTCGAACTGATCGGTCCTATTATTATGGGACTCAAAAAACCGGTTCACGTACTTCAGCTCGGTTCATCTGTACGTGAAATAGTGGATATGGTGGCTATCGCTGTAGTGGACGCACAGATAAAGTGACCTGTTAATATCTCTGAACAGCTGCAGAACCTGCCGACAGGTTTTGCAGCTGTTTTTGCAAAGGCAGTATCAGAAGCGGCATCAGAAATGCTCCCCCGGCTGACGGTATGAACAAGACAAACCTACCTGCCGCTCCGGTCTATCAGCATGCTGCTGGCTTGTTGTGTGCCAAACATCTGCATGTCCTGTATATTTACATATTCGGGCCTCGACACCATGAACCATATCGCATCGGCCACATCTGACGACTTGAGCGGCCTGAAATCATCGTAAATGCGGGCTCTTTCGGCATCCCCGTCGAATCTTGTGATGGCAAATTCTGTTTCTTCAACATGACCGGGACTGACCTGACTTACGCGAACATTGTATCTGTACAAATCGGACCGAAATCCCTTTGTGAGCGCTTCCACTGCAAATTTGGTTGCGCAATATACGTTTCCGTTCGGATAAACCTCCTTTCCGGCGCTGCTGCTGATATTGACAATATGTCCTTTGCGGCGCTCAACCATGCCGGGTGAAACCATCCGGGTTACATACAGAACGCCTTTGATATTGGTATCTATCATGGTCTCCCAGTGATCCAGACGGCCTTCATGAATCGGACTGAGCCCCTTGGCAAGTCCGGCATTGTTTACCAGTACATCAATATTCCTGAACGGATCAGGGATACTGTTGAAAGCGGATTCAACCTCTTCATAATGTCGAACATCAAAGGGTAGCGACAGTACATCGGCTCCGTATGTTGTCTTCAGGTGTTGTGCTATATCATCCAGTCTTTCTCTCCGTCGGCCATTCAGGATGAGTCTGTAACCGTTGCGTGCAAAAACTTCGGCAGTGGCCCGGCCAATACCGGACGTGGCGCCTGTGATGAATACAACCGGAATATCCTGATTGGTAGGCATGACATATTCCGGTAGTGGTTCGTGAGCCGGGTTATCCTGTTCCAGTGGTAAATTGGGTTCATTCGATGTGATTTCGCCGGTCAGTTTGCCGAGAGCATCAGTGAGTTCCGTATCTCCCGGAGCGACAGCAATGGCTTTCCTCAGATAAACAACTGCAGTTTCCCGGTACTCATCAGCCAGGTGTTCAGCGGCCATGAGGCCGAGGTTCCGGTAAATACCCGGGAAATCCGGATTAATTTCGGCAACCCGGTCCCAGCAATATTTGGCATATAAATAATCACCCTGTGAAACGGCCGTCAAACCCTGCTGCCAATAAGATTCGGGATCCTGTACGGGGGCAAGGGGAGTGTCTTTCTGCAAAGAATTTTCATCAGGCGGAGTCTGTTTTTCTCGCAACTTCTGTAATCCCACCTCATACGCGCGATTGATTCGCTCGTTGTCGGGATAAAACTCCCTGGCAGTACGAAGCAGTTCCAGGCCATTTTCAATGAATCCCTGATGCATCCAGAAGTCGGCATCCCTGATTGTTTGTTCAACAGCCTCATCTGCCGGGATTGTCTGTATTCCAGCCGAAACTACTTCCTCAGTTTTTGTCGGTATTTCAGGATCAAATCCGACTGGTACCGGTGTAAATATACCTCCTTCTATAACAGAATGAGGCAGGGAAACGGAACCTGCTGTCTCTGTCGTTTCATCACTTGCCTCATTACTGGTTACGGATTGAACGGGTGCAGTTTGTGCAGCCTCCATCGGAGCATATTCCCGTGTCACAGACGCTGTATAATCGCGCTGCAGGCCAAGAGCCGAGAAAAGATAACTGTAACCGTCAGCCTCCAATTGCGCCAGTTGAACAGGCCCGGCAGCTCTCATCATGGTGATAATTTCACTCATCTCATTGGCGAGTTCCTTAATGGCGTCCATTTCAGTTTCAAGCGTCAGTTTTTCATTCCCCAGCCTGTTCTGATACTCCGAACTTACTTTCATCCACAAATTCTGCCAATGATTCATATAGTGAAGCATATTCACCATCCTGTCAATAGCGGTCGGCACAACCCCGCCGTCGGCATTTTTTCCGTCGGCAACAACTGGTATCAGTGTGAAACCCGCAGGCAGTTTTTTCATTTCAGCCAGTAGTCCTGACATACAATTGCGGTCGGTAAGCAGGTTGTCGGTAACCAGCATCACCACCGGGAGACCAATAGAAAAAACCTGCCGAGGCCAGTCAGGTGAACTCGCAACGTGCTCGGGCTCAATACCAAACTCAGACAGAGTTATGTGCAGTTTCTGGGCAAGGTCGGCATTGGCCGGCGAGTAAGCAAGAATTATCCGGTTCATATTTGTGGAGGGATTTGATTGGAGCTTGTTCAGGATTTTTTGCCGTTGGCCAAAACAAGCCATTTTTGACCCGGCGAGAGAATTCTGAACAAACCCTTGTACTGATTGATTATTGAAGAGAAGTAACGAGTGCTTTGAACTGGTTTTTGAAAGACGCGTATCTGGACGTGGCCGGACCGTCAAATCCAGTGTGTACCAGCCGTATCTGATCATTTTTATCCAGTACAATCATAGTCGGAAATGCATTGACCTGATCCAGAACGGGGAACATTCGTGCCGCTTCTTCTCTGCTGGCCTGACCGGCGTAAACGATTTCATAGGGTATTCCAAGTTTCTTTTTATAGCGCATGAGGTGATTGTTTGCCTGCGCTGCATCCTTGTTTCTTTCAAATGAAAAACACACAGCTGATATGTTGGAAGCCAGTTCCGGATTCTCCTTCATAAACTCCGTCAGGAACACCTGTTCGTCGCGACAATTGGGGCACCAGGTGCCTGAAATGGTAAATATTTTGATTTTGCCGGCGAATTCCGGAGAAGGGAAAGCCAGCTTTCGCCCTTCTGGTGTGGTTACACTGAATAAGATACCTGCCCCTTTTTTTGTCTGTGTAATAGAATCGGCAGCGCGTAGGTCGAAAGCAGGATCTTTCCACGCCGACCAGAGCGATCGGGATTTGTGACCAAACCTGACTTCTCCCTGAATGGTGTCGCCACGTACGGAGCCCGAAAAAAGCAGGGCGTGAGCGCCGTCGAATCCGGAAAGCCAGAACTTCCGACCCTGGACAGTACCCTCCAGATACCCATAATCGCCGGTTTCGGTACGGAAAGTACCCAGCAGATGGTTACCGTCCTGTTTGAATTCGGCAACGGCCTTTTCCCGCTCTGCTTCGGGTTTGTCAATATCGAAGATAGTCGCCCAGTCTCCGCTGATATCGCGGTCAGGGGTTTTACGCAGGTTGGTGAACCTGTAATCGCGGCCAGCGTGGGCATAAAAAGGAATCTGATAATCCTCTTTGGTGGTTAATCGCCAGTAGCCCTGCATCACGCCCCCCCTGATTTCAGCATGGATGTAAGACTGATATTCCGGAAACCAGACATTCATGGTATCGCGTGCGAGCGTGCGGTCTCGACCGTACTGAATACTGTCCAGGCGGATTCGCTGGGCTCCATTGATGATTTCAATGTAAAAACGTTCATTGTCAGTATAAACCACCTCAAAATTGAAGGGCAACTCCCCGGGTTTGAACTGTTCATAAAGAATAGACACATCATCCTTCTTCTGGGCAGGCATGGAGAATTTCTCCAGTTCAAGGACACCCCGCCAGGTGCCGGGTGCTACCCTGGTAAAAGATGAGTTTGCCTCAATACACCCGCTTAAAAGAACCGGAACTATCAGAAACCAGAAATACTTCATCGAATTTGATTTTGGGTGCAAATGTAGTGCAAAAGAAAAGCCCGAATGCAAGAAATCATTGCATCCGGGCTTCGTGTCGTTACGCATTCAACAATCAGCGAACGCGCCTTTGTAGCATCTCGGTCAGGGTGATGACTCCCTCGCCAACGGCAAAGAGCCCAAGGATTATGCCAATGATTACCATGATTAAACGGTTTTATTGTGAATTATGTTGCACAACGACACAACTTGATTTGTCGTTATATTTCAGTAATTTCAAATACAATGCCAGTTTTGAAAATCGGGTGAAAAATATTAACTTTACCCGCAATATGGAAGAAATAACATTCAACACAAATCGAACAAGTTGCCGCCTTTATCGCCCGGCAGACTTCGACTTCGTCAGGGCGAAGATGGCCGATGAGCAGGTCATGCGCTTTATCCGGCCTGCTACCGATGATTTGGAAATTGTCAGGGAGAGAACGAATTTCTGGCTGAAATATGCCTCTGATTACCCCGGGTACGGGGTTTTTATGATAATGCTTAACGAGACTGGTGAGCAGGCGGGCTACTGCGTTGTTCGTCGGGTAGAGTACGATCCCGACAGGGATATTGAGATTGGATATGTGCTTGACAGCCGATTCTGGGGCAGTGGACTGGCTACTGAAATTACTTTGGGAATGATTCAGTATGTTGCTTCCAACTTCAGTCCTCCTCTGATTCTGGCCTATACAGATCCCGCCAATATAGCCTCCGGCCGGGTGCTGGAGAAATGCGGTTTTACGAGAAACGGAATGGAAAGCGTTGCTCAGACAGAGAGTGTCCGCTGGGAGCTGACGTTAAAACGAGGGGGCATTTTCAGCCCCCTCGCAAGCAGTTTTTGTATTATTTGAATATCAGTTTTGCGTGTCCGATGCTTTTTCCTTCAGACATTATCCGGAGCATGTAAACACCGGCAGGCAGCTGTCCGCGCTCAAGATTTATCTGATTGCCTGAAAAATGAATGCGTGTTGTATGACGTCCGGTTATATCGGACAACTCGGCGTAACCATTGACAATATTGAGCTCCCCGTCAATCTTCAATGTTGCCCGGTCGGCAGCCGGATTGGGTAAAACCCTGAGTGAGTATCCCGACTGTTCAGGCGACCAGGTATCAACCGTCACGAAGTCGATACCTACCTTGTGATGCGTTTTGTTGGTGATTACCGGTTCATTGAAGTCAAAATAGATAGCAGCCTGATTGTATATGTCTGATTGTAACGGAATATTCGGCTTCTGTTTCACCCTGAAGGAGACAAAACCCTGCGAACCGGCCACATTTACGTTGCTGTCGGGGAGAGCAATCGGGTCAAATACGAATTTCAGGAATCCATCGCCGTAATATTCAAAACGGTATGGATGGCTGGACGCGCCGGGTTCCACACTGCCCGCATCGAGCCAGGCCGACAAGGTATCGCGGATCACCACGATAAAGGCAGTGTCTGTACCCGTATTCTGGAATCTGATCATATACTCAAGATCAACGCCCGGTTTGATGTACTGCTGTGCGCCATATCCTGTGGGGAAACCCTGTTTATCGTTCGGGTCATAAGAACCGCTGTTTTCACGACATTCGATATCTTTCCATTCATCGGCATCATCAAACTCGTACTGGTTTACATACCCCAGCGAGAAAGTCTGTCCGGCAGAACAACCCTCCACAGTGAGCGAGGGCATGGAAAATCCGGGGTGAAAAGGCTCCTGCCCGGCTTCAATACGCCAGGTGGAACCATTGGCGGGTGTGCTGAACAGCAATCGATCTTCACCTGCTGCCAGCGGATTGCCGGGAGGCATCGTCAGCATGACCGCATCCTCAATGATAACGTAATCAAGATTGGTCGTCATGGGTGCGTTGCCGGTGTTTTGTGCCCGGAAATGCAGCTCATTACCATTGCAGTTTGCGGTCAGTTTTACACTGGCTCCGGACCACTGTGTACTCGCCTGCGGACAAGGGTCGTGCGGGAATATGGTCGCTTCTGCACAGTGTGTCTGACCCAAAACAGCGTCGCAACTCACTTTTACCTTGATTAAAAAATAACCGGCTGAATTGAACGGAACATAGCCAATATCGAAGCGATAAGTATTGTTACCGAGCGAGGTGGACGGTACTGCAGATGATACGAAAATCAGGAGGGGATCAAGAACAATATCCACATGGGCCAAATCGGCAGACTGGGTGCCTTTGTTCGAATACTGTACGTAAATAGCGTTTTCTCCGATGCAGCGACGCAGAAAGGGTATTTCCAGGTCAACCTGCATATCCGGACACAGGAAAACCGGCTGCAAGGGAATGTTCTGTGTAGCTGTAGAACCAAATGGTACTGTAACAACATAGGAGGGCTGACAGGGTGTCCACGGACTGTTGTTCAGTACCGGAGTCAGCGTATAAGTGCCCGTTGGCAGTGAAACACCAAAAGTTCCTCCGTTCTGGCTATAGACATAATAGATTTCACCTGCTGTGTTTTCTATTTTGATGGTAAACTGTCCGAGCCCCGAATCGTTGCCATTCAACTGGCAATCACTGTTAAAATCAGCAAAAATCACCCCCTCAATAGTGCCACAATCATCCAGGTCAGTCTCAATATAATAACTGTCTGAAGCAGTACACCCATTTGCTGCAGTTACGGTCACTGAATACCAGCCAGACTGGAATGGTTGTAGCCAGGATGTGCTATTTCCTGTATTCCAGGCATACGTGTATGGCTGTATTCCACCCGAAACATTGACATACATGCCCAGAGAATCGGTACACAAGTTGGAGGTCAGACTCACAATCTCTGCCTCCAGCTGGTTGCCGGCAAAAAACTGACGACAGGCCACGGCACTGCAACCCTGTGAACTGGTAATAGTAACGCAATAGGTGCCCGACTGGTTAACCTGAATGGACTGGTTCGTGACGCCATTGCTCCACTGATAAGTATTTGCAGGGTTGTTCGTATTGGCAGTAAACAAAGCCTCCCCACATGATACTGCTGATGAACTGATGAAGACATTCGGAACACTGGGATCACCCGTAACTACAACAGTATCCTGTGCAGAACAACTCTGCAAGGAATCGGTCACAAAAACAAAGTAGGTACCCGGCTGTGTTACTGTCAGAACAGCAGAGTTTGAAAGTACCTGTCCGTTGGCAAACCAGGTATAAAAGTAGGTGTTTCCGGGAGGTGTTACCACCGCTGTGGCGGTAACAACCGGTCCATTACAGGAAATGGTTCCGGAAACAGTGGCGTTCACCTGGCATGGTTGGGCTAAGATACCCGAGCAGTATCCGCCTGCGATGATGAACATCAGTAAAAAGAAGAGTTTTTTCATATCTTATCGGTTTGTGTAATTGCAGGATGAATGCTGACGCTTTATTATCACGGTACAAAAGTGGTGTTATCCATCTGTACCGCCAAACACATTTTTATCAATTAATAGACTAATTTAATTAAAATATCTGTTTAAATATTTGATTTTCAATTAAATAAAAAATAAAAAGTAGAAATATTTTGTTAAACTTACGGAAAACCATTTCTTTTGAACCGTGATAATTTGTGATTTCCCATAAAAAGATGCGCACGAAATGGAAAAGTCAATACTCTGGACATCGCTGAAAGTGCTTTCCAATCTGGATCGAAAGCACTTTCAGCAATGGTTGGCATCCCCATTCTTTTGCAGGAAGGAGTCTGTCATGCGCCTGTACATATATCTGCGCGAATGCATGGAACAACGAATTATTCCCTGCACAGAGGATGCCATGTCAAGTTGTGAATCAGATGATATTCAGACTTTAAGATTGTTAATGAGTGAATTGCAGGGACAGCTTGAATCATTTATGGCGTATCACAAAGATATGGATGAGCACTACTATATCCGTTTGGCCAGGGCATGGCGTCGCAAGGGACTGGAGAAGCAGTTTGGCAGGGCACTGGAGCAGGCAACAAGGTCTCTTGACAAACAACCACTTCGTCATAGGGGCTACTACGAATCTATGGCAGAAATATCATTTGAGCGATATCAATTTCTGAGTTCAGGCCAACGTACGGAGGATCTCAATCTGCAGGAGTTGCTGGATACCACCGAAACGGCTTTTATCCAGGGCAAACTCCGTCAATCCTGTTTTGCTCTTTCTCATCAGGCTGTTTATAAAATTCAGTACGATTTCGGGCTTCTCGATGCTGTGCTGAACCAGATCAGGGTGAATCCTGCACTTTCCGCCAATCCGGCAGTGTCGCTCTATTATCATTGTTATCTTTTTCTGACGGCTCCTGAAACCGAACAGCACTTTGACTCATTCCGCAGCCTGCTCCTGCTCCATCGGGAGTTGTTGCCATCTGATGAACAACGCGATTTGTATTTGCTTGCCATCAACTACTGTATCCGGAAAATCAACCAGCAAAAATCGAACTACTTCATTCAGGCATTCGGACTTTACAAATCGGCACTTGAGGCGGATCTTCTTCTCGAAAACGGACAACTCTCACCCTTCGCTTTCAATAACATTGTTGCAATTGCTCTCAAAGTCGGCGAAATTGAATGGGCTGAACTGTTTATAGCTCAATATGCCCCTGTACTCGAGAACAAACACCGGGAAGCCAATGTCAAGCTCAATCTGGCCCGGGTGGCATATCTTAAGAAAGACTTCAAATCGGCCATGCTTCATTTGCAGGTGGCTGACTACAAAGACTTGATCAATAACCTGATAGCCAAAACGCTGCTGCTCAAAATCTATTACGAATCGGATGAGTTTGATGCCCTGGACGCACACATACAGTCTATGCAGCGCTTCATCGGGCGTCAGAGGGTGATGGGGTATCATCGCGACAACTACCTGAATATCATCAGGTTTACCCGTAAACTTACCCAATTGAAATGTACGGATCCCGCTGAAGTTACTTTGTTGAAAAATCAGGTAGAGTCAGCAGCTCCGCTATCCGAAAAGGAATGGTTTTTTGAAATGATCAGGCAGGGTGGGGGAGCTGGGTAAATTCCCTCATGCTGTATGTATTCATCCGGGTAAAAAACAGGTAACAATACGGGTGAATTTTTAATAAATCAATAAAAAAGCCCCGTTTTACACCCGAAAAAGTGTAAAACGGGGCATGAAATGGCAAATAATTGTTTAAATAGTAGTCCCGACGGGGATCGAACCCATATCTAAGGTTTAGGAAACCTCTATTCTATCCATTGAACTACGGGACCTGCTTTCGCGCCGCAAAGGTAATGGAATTCAGGAATTCAACCAAACCTGAGATTATTCTATCTGATCAGTGTCACTTGTCCTGTACTGATTACCAGTGACCCGTCGCCCCGTCGCCACCTGATCCGATATACATAAACGTCGGAGGGCGCGTCCTGGTTATCAACCCGACCATCCCAGGAGGCTGCCGGATTTGTGTCTTCGTAAACAAGTTGCCCCCAACGGCTGAATATTTCCATTCGCTCCGTAACAGCCTTTCCCTCTACAATGGTTAATCCAAATGTATCGTTGGAACTGTCGCCGTTTGGAGTAAATGCGTTGGGGATATTTACATCCGGTTGTACAACCCGAATTTTGTATGTGGCAGTCTCCATACAGCCAGAGGGTGCTGTTACTTTAACATCAAAATACAGGCTTGTATCCAGGGTTTCAGGGGTGTAGGCTATCTGTTGTGTATTGCCAACGGGGAGTGTGCCGTTTTCGAGCCAGCTGAATGTAAATCCGTCAAGAATCTGGGAAGGTATAATATTGGCATCCAGCTCAATCTGGTCTCCTGCGTTCAGTGTTGAATCAGGATCAGCCACTATTTCAACAGAGAAATCAGGGTATGTGCTGACATTTACATTATCTGAAATGCTGCAAGTGTTACCGGGAGGCCCATATGTGTACAATATGCTGTAATCCACAGAGTTTGATGTATTTAAAACATCAGTAATGGAGGGTTCATCGTTGCCCGGGTTCCACTCATAGGTTCCTGTCGAGGTGCCTGTGGCATTCAGGGTAAAGGGCTGTCCTGTGCAGACTTTCAAATCGGGTGTAACGGTGAGCGTTGCCGTCAAAACAACCACATTAAGCGTTTTCTCGATGGCGCAATCACCGAGCACTGCATTCACCGTGAACTGGGTGGTTTGCTGCGGATAAACAGGAGAAGGGGTTCCTGTCTGATCAATCTGCAGTGGCGGTGTTGCACTCCAGGAGTAGGAGGCTCCCGGCGTCTCAACGCTGTTAAGCACAATCGAGTCTCCCGGACACAGGGCTATATCATCAGGAAATACTGTTTCCGGTGTCTGACCCTCCACTGTTAGCACAACCTCGTCATCATATTCGCAACCATTAATAGTGTATGTCACTGTATATGTTGTCGTTACAGCAGGATCTGCCAGAATGGCCTGCGTGGTGGCTCCGTTGCTCCAGAGATATGTACCTCCTCCCAGGGTAGCCGAAGCTGTGAGTACTTTCTGTATCCTCGGACAAATGGTATCGCTCCCTGTCGCGGTGAGTGTTATTCCTGTGTATGTCACACTGAATGAGTCGCGAACCAGGCATCCGTTGGTTGCACTCATGATGAATTTTACGGTTTGTAAACCAATTCCTCCAAGGGTTACTGTTGGTTCCGGTACCTGGGGAATGGGAAGAGGTGGCACTGAAATCCACTGATATACCGTTCCCGTCGGATCACTTGTTTCATTGAGCCTGATCTCGTCGCCTGAACACATACTGGGCATATCCGGGAACTGATACAAGGGAAGTGGTTTAATATTCACTGTTGCGTTATACGACGCCTTGCATCCGTTGTACTCAGCTGTGAGTGTATAGGTAGTACTGCCGGAGGGCGTAGCCAGGGGAGTTTCACAAGTGGCACAACTGAGGGATGTGGACGGCGTCCAGCGGAGACTGTCGTAAGGCGTGAGCGCTGTTGCTGTCAGTAATACCGAGCTGTCGGGGCACACTGTTGAAACTGCAGGTGTAATGACAAATTCCGGCGGACTGGTCGCATTCACCTGAGCGTAGGCAGTATCTCTGCAAGCGCCATTGATGGATATTCGCCTGTATAGTACGGTGTCCTGTGGCTGAACTGCAAGAAATGGCAGGGAATCCGGTGTAACCTGATAGTCCCCGGGGCTCCATTGAAAAGTCAGATCTGGAAATAGCCCCGGTTCGTACAGCGGATCAGATTCCGGCCAGCGGATAATTACCTGCGATCCTTTGCAAACGGTTGTATCAACGGGACTCAGATTCAGAAACGGCGGCAGGCTGTCAACACGCACGCTTACTTTCCGGCTGCGAGAACATCCGGGCAGTGATGCCGTAATAGTATATTCCTGATTGTCAGACGGATATACCAGCGCCACCGAATCACCGGACACAAAACTCAACTCATTGAAAGGCGACCACACCAGTGGGGTGCCTGCAGGATTTACATTCACCCTGATTTCGCCGGATTCTCCCTTGCACAGGAAAATTCTGTCCGGAACTGCCAGATTCAGATCCAGTCCGACGCTAGTGACTGAGACACTCGACGACGTACTGCACCCGGTATTGGAGGCTGTTAGGGTATAAATATGTGTACCCGGAATGGCCGGTGTGGCAACCGGATTGGGTACTTCCGGATCACTGAGTGTGCCGTCTGCTGGTGTCCACGAGTAACTGACGCCACTCTGGGCGGTTGTATTTCCAAGCACAACACTCTCGCCCTGACAAAAAATGGCAGGCACAACGAGTGAAATATCAGGCATCCTGCTCACATCCACTACTACTGAATCCACACTCGGAAAGACACAGTCGTTGCTGGAGGCAACCACATAGTAGGTAGTCCTGACCAATGGTGAAACAGCCGGCGGATTGGACACCGATGAACTGAAACCCTGCGGATCGGATACCCACTGATACTGAATTCCCGGAACAGCAACCCCTCCTATATTCAGGCTTTCCCCGGCACATATTACAGTATCCTGAATGATGTTTGCCACCGGTTGCTGGCCGTTGGCAATATTGATCAATATGGTATCACTGGCGGAGCATCCCGGACGGGCGACTGTAGCAATAACCGTACTGGCGCCTGCCTGACTCGCTGTAAACACAGGTGTCGGACAATCACTGCAACTCAGCCCGGATCCAGCCCAGCTGTATGTTCCCTGAACAGGGTTGCTGTTCAGTTCAAAGGAGGCTCCCTCACAGACAAAGGCATCGGGCCCCAGATCAAGTTCCAGATAACCTATTGTAACAGAATCTTTTATTGTTCTACATGTTGTTGCAACCCGCACAATGTATGTTATCTCTCCGGCGGCAGTGGCAACAGGATTCGCACAGCTGTTGCAGGAAAGAAGACTGGAGGGGTCCCACGCGTACGCGAGTCCGCCCGTAACGTTGAGCTGAACCAGTTCGCCCGGACAAACAGTTGTGTCAGAGGAAACTGTCACCTGACTTTCTGCAGTATTACTCAATACTCCAGGAGTCGTTCCTGAAAAATCAATGGATATCCCACCTTCGCTTTCGATCGCTCCGGAGAAATCATCGAGGAAAACTACATATATTTTGCCCTGCTGTACTTCGAGCGGCCTGACAAAACTGTCGTCGGTGGGAAGTGTTCCCTGACCGGGTGTTGCCGGACTGCCGCAGTCAAACTCATCGGTAATCGGGCTTCCGTTGTAAGGATTGACCGCAGTCAGGCCTGTGAATCCTTCCGGATTTTCAGTGGTGGGCCCCAGTCGCCAGGAGGAACGGACAGGCTGATTGTTACTCACAAAATTGCAAATCTGCGAAATGCTGTCAATCGGCCCCCACACATTGAAGTCTATGTCTGACGGATTGGCTGAATCGTTATTTTTTACAAGAAAACTGAAATCGCCGTCGGACTGTGCCACAAAATAGAAAAAAGTAAAGTTGAGGTTGATGCCGGGAGTCAGAATACATCCGGCATTTACGCCATCAACAATAAAATCAGGATCTCCTGTTCCCGGCTCCAGCGTAATGATATTGGGCAGCTCTGTGTCACATCCATTGATCGTAAGTGCCGCATCGCAACTGGATGCCGATGGTGGTACCGGCGGTGGCGCCGGACAAACATCCGGTGTACACAGCCAGTTAAGATGGAATCCCGAAAAATTGACCGAATTGTCGGATTCAAACGTAATGGTGGCGCAATTGTCTGAAACAAAAAAAACCTTGTCGCTCCCGTTCCCGTCCAGAGCGGCTATTTCAGTGCCTGCCGTACCCTGACCTTCAAAAATACTCAGAATATCAAAGTTGTCCTCTGTTTCATATTCTGCAACCCGAATGATAATACACTGATGAAATTCCTGCGGACAGATGGTGAAGGAATAGTTTTCATTACCGGAATAATCGCCTGTTTCACCTCCTGAATCGCGCAGCGTTCCGCTGCATTTGGCTGTGCCCGGCGACTGACCCATGATAAAATCAGGGACATACTCCTCCACACACAACCTGAACGTACCCCAGTTGGGTGTGCCGGTCGCCGAGTAATCGTTAACCCTTAGATAGTAGGTTTCCCCGGGTATCAGTCCCAGAAACTCCAGTTTCACCTCAGCCTCATTGAGCGGTGCAGAAGTACATGCCAGCTCGGCCAGTCCGCCAAAAGAGCAGTCGCCCCTGTATAAAGCAACCTGAGGCATATTCAAAGTGCCGTTACCTCCGATATCACCCAGGACAGAGATCACCACATCGGTAAATGTTCCGGCAGCAGGCATGGTGAAGCTGAACCAGACGTCGCGGTCAGAAGAATTGATGAAACAGGTAGGTATATTGAACTGGGGATCAATATTACTGGTCGTGGCACCCAGATTTGTGAATTGTGCCGGATTTGAACAATAGGGCACGTCTCCGAGAGCAATGGCGCCGGAGCACTCATCGTTTGCGGGCGCCTGCGCAGATATTGGCAGGGCAAACAGCAGAAATATAAAAAAAAAGTTTAATTTCATCCTCAAAACAGCTCTTTTGAGGCGGAAAAATAGAAGGCTTTCCTGTATTTTTTTCAAATTGGGCAGCAAATATGAGTTCAAATCCGTTTTAAGGTACAAAATCGCTACTTTTGCCCAAAAAGTACAGTGTTGAAAGTCAGAATCATCAATAAATCGCCCTACGATTTGCCGCGTTACGAAACCGGTGGCAGCGCCGGCATGGATCTGAAAGCGCATATCGTTGAACCGGTTATCCTCGGTCCGCTCGAGCGCGCGCTCATTCCGACTGGACTGTTCATCGAACTTCCGGACGGCTATGAAGCGCAGATCAGACCCAGAAGTGGTCTGGCTGCCAAACGCGGTCTTACCATGCTCAATTCCCCCGGCACTATAGACAGTGATTACAGGGGAGAGATCAAATGCATTGTAGTCAACCTTTCCAACGAAACTCAAACTGTCGAACCCGGTGAGCGCATCGCTCAGATGGTTATTGCCCGGTACGAGCAGATTACCTGGACAGAGGCTGAAAATCTTTCTGACACGCGTCGCGGGGGCGGAGGATTCGGCAGTACCGGTATGTAAACCCACCACATTTTTAATATGAAAATTATCATCCCGATGGCAGGACGGGGAACCCGCCTGCGCCCGCACACACTTACGGTGCCCAAACCCCTCATCCCGGTAGCCGGAAAGCCCATGATTCAGCGTCTCGTCGAGGATCTGGCAGTTTCTTACCCCGGAAAAATAGAAGAAATTGCCTACATCATAGGCGATTTCGGAGCCGATGTTGAAAAGGAGCTTGTTCGTATTGCCGAAAGCCTCGGCGCCAAAGGCAGCATTTACTATCAGGACAAAACGCTGGGGGTGGGTCATGCCATTTCCTGCGCCTCCGACAGTCTGAGTGGTCCATGTATCGTTGCGCTGGCCGATACGCTTTTCAAGGCAGATTTCAGTTTTAATGTGGAAGAGGACGGTGTCGTCTGGATTCAGCGGCTCGATGATCCGTCTGCTTTTGGTGTCGTGGTAACGGATGAAGAGGGCAATATCAGGGAATTCGTTGAAAAACCCAAAGACTTCATCTCCGACCAGGCTATTGTGGGTATCTACTACTTCCGGGATGGTGAAAAACTGCGCGACACGCTCCGCTACCTCATCAAAGAGAATATCAGGGAAAAAAATGAGTTCCAGATTACCACGGCGCTTCAAATCCTGAAAGATCAGGGCGCCCGCATCAAGACCAGCCCGGTAGATGAGTGGCTCGACTGTGGTAACAAAGAGAACATACTGCATACCAACGCGCGTATGATGGAACTCCACAGCTCTGAAGAACTGGTGTCTGCCAGTGCCCGACTCGAGAATGCAGTGATTATTCCGCCGTGTTTTATCGGAGAAAATGCATTCGTGAAAAACAGTGTGCTGGGTCCTTACGTTAGTGTAGGAGCCAATTCCACGGTGGAGGATGCTGTCATTGTCAACAGCATTATCCAGAACGGTGCTTCTATCAAAAATGCCGTTCTCGAAAACTCCATGGTGGGAAATTCGAGCCGCTATGCAGGGGCCAGGTACGAACTTGATCTCGGCGATTTCTCCAATTTCTCCAAACACTGAACTGTTCCGAACAGATTACAGAATGCAAAAACTGATTCGTCTTTCTATTTTTTCCCTCCTGTTTTTCCCTAAACTCACAGGCGCACAAAATACTGTCGGCGGTGTCAGGATCCTGGTTCCTGAAGCGGAAGTCAAACGCCAGAGCCAGTTCCTGAACGCAGAACGCGAACGTCTTCTGGGGCGTTGGGACAAAGCTCTTGAAGCCTACAAGGAAATTGTATATAAATTTCCCGACAATGATGCTGCATGGTACGGCCTCGCGCGTACTTACTCTGCAACCGATGACGTGGTGAATGCCGCCAATGCCATTGCTCAGGCTGTAAAATTATCTCCCGAAAATGAGTGGTACATCCTGTATCAGGCCGATCTCTATGAAAAAAATGGCCGGAACAGGGATGCCCTCGACATTTATGAGGCAATCATCAGGAAATTCCCGGATAATCCGGAATATCACGAAAAACTCGCCTGGCTCGCTCTGATGAACGAAGACCCCAAACGGGCGCTCAGGGCACTCGACAAACTGGAGTCGCTGCAGGGTATCTCCGAAAAATCAACCGCTCAGAAGCACCTGATTTACAGAGGTCTTGGCGATATAAAAAAAGCAACGGAAGTATATGTCAAACTGGCAAATACTTACCCCGACAATCCCAAATACCGGTACCAGCTGGCTGATTACTACGAACAAACAGGAGACAAGGCCGCGGCGCGCAAGGTCTGGGAGGAAACGCTCCAAAGGTTTCCCGATGATCCACTCGCACGAATATCCCTGGCCCAGGCTACAGGCGGAACAGACGCCCAGTATCTCGCGTCGGTCAAACCGCTTTTTGCTGACCCCAACGTGGGTATTGATGCCAAAATAAAGGATTTGATGCCATTTCTGACCAAACTGGAATCGGGTAACGATCCATCTATTGTAGCCAGCCTGATCGAGCTGGGCGCAATTCTGGAAAAAACACACCCCGATGAGGCCAAGGCATGGAGTGTCTCCGGCGATATTCTGTATCTTTCAGGCAGGGATTCAGATGCTCTGGAAAGATACAAACGGTGTATCCAGCTCAATGCCGGTGTCTTCTCCGTCTGGAAAAATGCGCTGGCTATTCTCGAAAACCGGAAAAGTTTCCAGGAAATGTTGGAAATTGCTGAAAAAGCGCTGGATCTTTTCCCGAATCAGCCCGAGGCCTATCTGCTTTATGGCATAGCAGCCAACTGAGTGAAAAAATTCGACGATGCACTCAGCCAGCTCAATCAGGCTATCCTGATGACCGGAAATAATGCTCTCCTGCGCGCACGCATACTCGAGTGTACAGGTGATGCATGGTTCGGCAAGGGCAATCGCGATAAAGCCCGCGAGTTGTACAAAAAAGCACTTGAAATAAGCAACAATCCCGAACTTCAGCGAAAAATCAACGGACTTTAGCATCAGGCCCCCGGACTATCTGCCTGACTTTCTCCTGATTTTCCAGGAAGAAGTAATTGTATTCGTTGGAGCTTGAGTGCAGCAAACAACGCCTGGCAAGTACTGTTTCCAGGGATTTATCTTCACCGTAGGCATATCTTATGCCATAAAAATCCAGTCGCACAATCTGATCCGGAGACTTCCCGGTCAGTTCAACACTGAAGTCGGAACCATCCTCAATATCAAAGGGACCCGTCTCTGATGGATTGGCATAAGGCAGATTTTTTAAAGAGCGGATCGCGCTGAGCCATGCCTGCATACCGCCAATACTGTCGGTTTGTCCCTGTTTCAACCAGCCTGTTGAATCTGATACCGTGCAAACCATACTGTCTATGCCTGTTCTTTTGACCCTGATTGCAGTGATTTCATCCGGAATCCCAATGTCACGGCTTCTGAAATGCTGACAATCAACATCGAACTTTTTCCTGAGGTGGCCTTCAACCAGATAGATGCCTCCGTGTGGCACTATCTGAACATAAGTACCCGCCATTCCGGTTGTCATTGTCTCCTTTCCGATACGAAAACGCTCTCTGCGTTTGCTGCTGAGTTCTGCGCTCACTTCTATGCAGTTTCCGGGTGTGAGCCCGGTTGTGTCTGTGCTTTTCTCATCAATGATCCGGACTGCCTTCATCGCACAGATTGCATCGAGCAAAGGTGCTGCCAGCGAATCAGGAAACCCGACCACTATATCATCCTGAGTTGCATACCAGTTTCTCTCATCAGCCTCCAGCAGTAACTCCGGCAATTGCTGATTCAGGATGCTTATTCTCCTGATCTCGTTTTTGCCGGCTTTTATCAGGTATGACTGAATGTTGTCGCTTCTGAACCAGGGAGAATATCTGGAGATCCAGCCCGTGAGCAGTACAAAAAGAAACAGGAGAACAAGATGCTTGTTTTTCATGTCATTTACACGTTCAAAGCGGCTCTTTCAGGAGTTTTTCGATGTCATTCATGAACTTGTCCACCGATTCGGCATTGGTTCCATCGCAGAAAGAACGAACGTGCCTGTTTTTATCCACCAGAATAATTCTGCCGGAATGGTCAAATCCGCCTGGTGAGGAGGGGTCTTCCTTCGCAACGCTGAAGTAATCGTCGGCAATAGCATAAATGGCATCATGATCGCCTGTCACAAGGTGCCACTTGCGCGAATCAATACCCAGTTTTTCAGCATGATGCCTGAGCGCTGCCACGGTGTCATTTTTTACATCAATGGAATGCGAGAGGATAAGCAGCCGGTCTTCATTTTTGAATTTTTCATAAATCCGGAGTCCGTTTGCCTTTACTTTGGGGCATATCGTCGGACAGTGAATGAAAAAGAAATCAGCAATGTAAGCCTTGCCTGCAAAAGTGGCGTTATTCACTACCTGACTATCCTGATCAATAAATGAAAAATCGGGGATAACGGGATAGATGGTATCGCCATTGGCAGCAATATCCCTTTCTCCAAGTATCGGAAGAGGGCGATTACTTGTTTCATCCTGGCAGGAAGCGACTGCAACGGCGATGGCTGTTGCACAAACAAAAAATCTGTAGTATTTCATGATAAATGTAGCTGTTTGGGCTGTCAGCAGGGGCAGCAAGGGTGTTTTGGGTGTAAAGGTACAGCAGAAACCTTATTTTTGTGGCAATATGCCATTGCTACTGAATATTCACCCTTTTGATGATGCCACCTTTTCTCTGTGGAAGGTAACAGAGCCCCTGTCTTTCTTCGAGAAAGACCTGCCCCTGTCTGAATCGGAAGCAGCAGAACTGGCTGTTCTGCGCGAGCACAGGCGCGCAGAATGGCTGTCCAGCCGCTGGTTACTTCATCGGACAACCGGGGCGCACCGCAGGATTCCGCTCGTCAGGGATGCTTTCTCCAAACCGTTTTTTCTGAACGAGCCTGATATGTTCTGCTCTCTGAGCCACTCGCGCCATTTCACCGGAACGCTCACGGCCCGGCGCAATTGCGGTTGTGATATACAGGTATTGGTGGATAAAATGCCCCGTATAGCCCCCCGTTTCATGTCAGTCGGCGAACTCGCTTTCACTGAATTATGGGAAAATGACAAAAGAAATGAATTGTTCCACCTTTACTGGACGGCCAAGGAATGTCTGTACAAGCAATATGGTATCCGGGCACTTGACTTCTCGGAACATATCGGTATCTCGGATATTAACTGGAACGGATACGAGGGTACAGCCACAGGAAATATCAGAAAGGAGAACTTTTCAGGAGAATACCGGCTTGTTTTCGGCAAAGTGGAGACAGACCCCGGGCATAGCCTGGTCTGGGCAGTCAGTTATGAGGCAGTCTGACGAGATTTGACAGTGGACGGCGACACACCCAGATTTTTTTCTGTGCTGATGTGGGGAAAATGGCAGTTCAGGCCAATTTTGATAATTGCCAGGTGGTGGATGGCGTGATCGTATATGAACATCAGTTCACGGCCTACAGTGCTCTCGAATACAGGCCTTGCATCGGAGCCGAACTCACCACATACCGCAATCGGCTGAGCATCCGGATACTGAGAGATCTGTTCAGAAAAAACAATGAAAGCCTCGGAAGCAAGGGCTGGATTGTCTTCATACAACAGATTTCTTTTACGTGCGGCATAGTCCACAGTACCATCGCTGATTCCCTGCTGCAGACACTGAAAGAACTCCAGAATATGTCTGAAATGCTGTCCTATTGAACTTCCGTCGTATTCATCGAGTGGCTTTCGGTAATCGTAAGGGTTAAACTGGTCCAGGAGGCCTGTAATCTGGCCTGTAATCGCTATTATAGCTTCTTTTGCGTGCATATTCGTCAATAACTGGCAGTTTTTTGGTCAGGTGGAGCAAAAATAATAATAACAGCCGTTATATTCGTTCAATTCGACGCATTTTTGCCCCGGCCTTTGTTTTTCACATCCAAATACTGACAAACTGAAACTCCCGGCTTCCTTTACATATCAAATGCAGTACCTCCTGCCTGATGGTGAACTGCCATTGTTTTTACATGCAATGAATGAAACGGCTCCGGTAAGTATTCGTTTCAATCCGGTTAAAAGATTGCCTGAAGAACATATACCAACCGGCGAACCCGTACCCTGGTGTGAGGAGGGTTTGTATCTCTCCCGCCGGCCGGTATTTACGCTTGATCCTGTATTCCATGCGGGCGCCTATTATGTCCAGGAGGCATCATCCATGTTTCTCCGTGAAGCGCTCCGTCAAACTGTTGACAATTCGGCGCCACTCACTGTGCTGGACTTGTGCGCGGCTCCCGGGGGGAAGAGTACGCTGATAGCAGATTTCATTGGACCAAACGGTCTTCTGGTGGCCAATGAGACCATTCGCGCACGCGTGGGTGCGCTCAGGGAAAACATGGAAAAGTGGGGCTATCCAAATATAGCTGTAACCAGCGGGGAGGCTGAGGATTTTGCCCGTATTCCCGGACTGTTTGATGTGGTTGTAACAGATGCACCGTGCAGCGGTGAAGGGATGTTCCGAAAAGACCCTGACTCCATCGGGGAGTGGTCGCCGGAAAATGTGACAATCTGTGCTGCCCGACAAAAACGCATACTGGCTGCAGCTGTCGAATGCCTCAAGCCCGGGGGGACACTCATTTTCAGCACCTGTACCTATAACAGAGAAGAAAACACGGATAATGTTGACTGGCTGACAGATGTATTTCCACTGGAGTCCATCAGGCTGGAAATTCCCGCAACCTGGGGAATAACTGAAACGGGAGGCGGATATCAGTTCTACCCGCATAAAACCCGCGGAGAAGGATTCTTCCTTGCCGTATTGCGAAAAACAGGAGGGGAGACAGCCAAAACAGTTGCCGTCAACTTTAAAAACCTGTCGGCTGTATCCCGTTCATCGGTACCACTGATTGAAAAATGGATACAAAAAGACGCCTCTCTGCGGTATTTCCAGACCGAAGCCGGAGAAATCATGGCCTTGCCTGAACAATGGACAGCGGTTTACAGCGTGATTGAAAAACTGGTCAGACTCAAGTGGTTTGGCATAAATACAGGTGAGTTCAAGGGCAAGGATATGATACCTTCTCACGCACTGGCACTGAACAACCTCGTTAATCCGGATATTCAGCATGTAGAAACAGACCGGACACAGGCGCTCAGGTTTCTGAAAAAAGAGACCTTCGACCTGCCGGATGGCATAAGCAACGGCTGGACAATGGTACGGCATCACGGACTGCGTCTCGGCTGGATAAAAGTAATGCCGGGAAGAATGAATAATTATCTGCCCCAGGAGCGGCGAATTCGCATGGATATTGCAGAATAGTCTCCGGGAAACAAAAAACAATTGCCTCCGGGAGAAGCATAAACAGATATGTGCATACTTTTGAGCCATGGAAGAAGTACTGCAGAATACCAAACTTGGTCTGAAGCTGCCCACCGACCCGAGGTGGGTGAATCTCGCTGAAATGGATCTCGGCGAAATCCTGACAGATCACGCCTACTGCGAACAAAAAGCTGCAACATCCTGTATTTCCCTCATTCAGGGCTATCCTGACCGTACTGAGCTGGTAGAACAACTGGCGCCCGTGGTAACCGAGGAGTGGGGACACTTCCGGATGGTGCTTGCAGAACTCAAGAAACGGGATCTAACACTCGGCCGGCAAAGGAAAGATGAGTATGTGAACAGGTTGCTGGAGTTTCAGAAGAAGGGCGGCGGCAGGGAAGAGATGCTCCTGGAGAAGTTGCTGACCTGCGCCCTGATTGAAGCCAGAAGTTGCGAGCGGTTCAGATTGCTTTCACTCAATTGCTCGGACGAAGAACTCAGGGTGTGGTACCACAAATTTATGGTGGCAGAAGCTGAACACTACCGTATGTTTCTTGATCTGGCCAACCAGTACTTCGGGAAAGATAAAGCAAGAGCTCGCTGGCAGGAATACCTGGCAGCGGAAGCCGAGATTCTGAAAAACCTCGAAACTAGAGGCGACCGCATGCACTGAACAGTAATATGCGGTCACCCAGTCGGCATAAGGCAATCAACTTTTGAGTTTGTTGATTTTGCCTTCTTCTCCAAAAAGCTCCCGTGAAATTTTGTTATAGGCTGCAGCGGCTTCTTCGGCAGTATCATACATACCGATGTGACGCGCCTTGCCGTTCACGGAAATGACGGCCCTGAATCGCTTGTGTTCCCGATAAACCCCGGTAAAACCGGTGCTGCTGCTCGTTTTCCGCTGCCTGCTGGCAACAGAACGAGAACGGAAAATCAGGTTCTCCAAACGACAATCAAGTTTGTCGCCATTTTTTGCCCCAACCAACTTTTTTACCTTGTCCTTCTGATTTCCGATGTATTTTTCGGCTATCAGTTTGTGCAGATAGTACGTCTCCGTCTTGTAACTCCCATCGGCTTTCTTCCAGGTTTTCTGGAATACTGCACATCCGCTGGAATGTCTTCTAAGATTATTGACGATGTCAATCCCGGCAAAATACGGGTCGGTTGTGAGCCACTCATAGGAGGCGGCATCCAAAAGAACTGTCTCTTCTGAATTCTTGAGTTTAACTTTGTAAATCACGGCCTGGTTGCATTAGCGGTACAGAAGAATGATTTGAAAAGCGGTTTTACGAGGCCGTTTTTGAGTGTAAACCGTTGAATTGTTGCGCAAATGAACGACTTTTTATCATACGTACAACTTTTTTTTCTTTCGGGTAATCTGATTTCATAAAAACTTGACATGCATGACCGGAAAAACGACGCCCCCATTGCTCAACCTGATGCCCTCAGATGCTGTTAATCAGCCTGTTGACAAAATTTTCATGCTGCTTGAAACGCAGTATAAAAAACAACTGTATTCGGTTTTTGAAAATTTGCAATATCCTTCGCCACTGGCAAACGAGCGAAATTCCGCCTGGATCAAACGTGCCAGAACGGTAGGAATTAATGTCCGCACTATCGGAAACTTCTGGTCTGTGATACCTTACAGCATGACTTTGCCCTCTGCACAGCAGGCTATTCATCTGCTGCCCGTATTTGAACCGGGTGTGGTATCGAGCCTTTATGGCCCAACCAGCTGGAATATCAATCCGGAATTTTTCTGCCAGGAACTTTACGGTATATTCCCTCATCTCGATACAGTCGAAAAACAGCTGTCACTGGTTGTTGGATTGCTCCATCTCACCGGCAGGGTAGCGGGTATTGATGTCATACCGCACGTTGACAGGTACGCGGAACAATCGCTGGCCAATCCCGGTCTGTTCGAATGGATCAAAAGAAGTGATACATTTATTTCCGATCACCGGTCTGATCTTTATACCGACGTGTACACGATCCTGTATGAGTATTTGTCTGCCAGGGGCAGCGCAACGCCCGGTCTGTCACTGCCCGATTCTCCGGTGGTCTTCTTCGAGCAATGGAGGGAGGAGGATCGCCTGTTGCTGATGTTTGGTACTCCCGACAACCACACCGGAAGACTGAACCGGCGAAAGGAAATGGTGGAACTGCTTTATCGGGCCGGCCTCGAAACACTTCCCGCTACCATGGGGCCACCCTACAGAGGTATTGAGGTGGATCCGGACCCCAATGCTGTGAATATTGACGAAGAGGGGCGGATCTGGAGAGATTATCGCATTACACGGCCCGAAAAATTCTCCCGGGTATTTGGCCCGCTGGCCAGATACAGATTGTATGAGTCAAAAAACAATAACATCAACTGGGAGCTGGATTTTGAAAAACCCAATATCAGGGCATGGGATTACGTCTGTGAGCATTACAGATATATACAGTCAGCCTTTGATTTTGATTTTATGCGGGGGGATATGTCGCACGTGCAGATGCGGCCTGAAGGCACGCCCGCACATCCCGATCGCTATTACGATCTGCTGGCAGCAGTAAAACTCAGTGTGCAGGCTGAAAAACCATATTTCGGGTATTTCGCAGAGAGTTTTCTCGCGCCTCCGGGTGAAATGGCTTACGGTGATGAATGTGATCATCTGGAAGGCTCACTGGCCGATTCCGCACTGGGCGACCTGCAGTCGGAACCAGTGGGTACCTCTCACTTCGTTTCGGAGCTGGCCAGATATGACAATTTGCTCCGAACCCGGAAGTTTGCACCCAACTTTACTATCATGACGGCCGACAAGGATGATCCGAGGTTCGACAAGTTTTATCTGAAGGGTAACGAAACCAGATATTTCATCGGACTTTTTCTGACCGACATGCCTTCCTACATGGGACTGGGCTTCGAATGTCGTGATATACACCTTTATCCGGCGCCCAATGAACATTATACCAAATTATACGTTTTCAGAGAGTCCAGAGGCCCAAAGGCTACCTTCGGGCCGTATATCTGGGGTAAAAACGCACAACTTTACCATCGCCTGAACAGGCAAAAGAGCCTGTCAGAGGAAATTTTCGACGACATAAGGGATGCGCAGACCGAATGGCTGTCGGCTCCGGATCCGGCTGGCGTCGGGAAAGTAGTCGCCTGGACTCAACTTGACGGAGAACGCTTTATTTTTGCGGCCAATCTCGATCAGGAAAGTGCCGGGCAAATTGAATTCACTTTTCCTGCGGGCAACTGGAAAATGCGCTTTTCCTCGATTTATGCATCTCCCGGCGAAAGAAATTCCGTTCTGCCCGGAACAGTCATAGGAGCAGGCGAATGTATTGTCTGGGAAAAAGCCTGAAAGCAGAGGCAATAATAACCGGATTTGTGCGTTTTAATAACCGATTTTGATTTCAAAACTCTCTTTAAATATGAAAAACTGGCAAAAATTCATTGCTTTCGCCCTGATGGCGTCTCTTTTTGTGTTGGAATCCTGCAACCGTGGATATGGATGCCCCGGTGCTGATCTGTAAATTTGTCTTTCCACACCAACAGTAATGGGTAACATAAACTGGATTCCTGTCAGTACCCGACAACAGGTGGATGACATCGCAGTGCGTTCCGAAACGCTGACCTGTCTGATTTTCAAACACAGCACGACCTGCAGCATCAGCGCAATGGCCAAATACCGCCTCGAGGACGACTGGTCTTTTGGTACAGATGAAATCGAGGCATACTATCTCGATTTGCTCAATCATCGGGATGTGTCTGCCTACATCGCTGAAAAGTTCACAGTTCATCACGAATCACCCCAGATTCTGCTGATTCGTGATGGAGACTGCTTCTTCGATGCTTCCCATTTCGATATCTCTGTTCCCGAAATCAGGGAAGCTGTCTGACTGTTTTTACTGACGATTCCGGAAGACTCCCGCGAATCGTCAGTAACAGGTTAGTACAAATTGCATTCATTTCGTATATTTGTACAATGTATCAGTTACGGGTTGCCGGTCGTTTCCTTTTCTTCATTTTCTACACCAGCTGGATAGTTGCCAGGATATGGTTGGCCAATCTCGTTTTGGGCAGCGATACAAGCCGTTCCATGCGTATCAGGCGCAGATGGGCATTAAATCTGCTTGGCAAAGTCGGTGTAAAGATCAGTATAACCGGTACGCCGCCCGGGTTCCCCTGTATTGTAGCAGCCAACCACCGTTCCTACATTGATCCGATACTCATGTTGCGGGATGTGGACGCTTTCCCGGTTGCCAAAGCTGAAATAGCCAGCTGGCCTGTAATAGGCAAGGGTGCTGCCATGGCCGGAATACTGTATCTGCGGAGAGAAGATGCCAGAAGCAGGGCCGGAACGCTGCTCCAGATTCAGAAAGTTGTTCAGCAGGGAAATCCTGTCATTATCTTTCCGGAAGGTACCACATCAGGCCTTCCGGGTACTCTTCCCTTCAAACCGGGCGTTTTCAGACTGGCTGCGAGAGAGGGAATTCCGGTTGTTCCGGTTGCAGTGTGTTTTCATAATCCACTCGACTACTGGGTGGGCAGCGAGAGTTTTCTCAGCCATGCCGGCCGCAGGTTCCGGGAGGAAAAAATATACGTTACGCTCCATTACGGAAATGCACTCACCGGTACAGATCCGGATGATTTGTCGTTACGAACACGAGAATGGATTAACAGTCATCTTGCTGAAGAATACAGTGTCCGATAACACCCTGTTTTTTTCTGTTGCCATAGACATTTTGACAAATAAAGGGTTATCTTTGCGCCCGATTCGGCTCCGTAGTTCAACGGATAGAATGCAGGTTTCCGGAACCTGTGATAGTGGTTCGATTCCACTCGGGGCTACCAAAACGAAACGCAATCATTTGATTTTCAAACGTCAATTGGTTGCGTTTTTTCATTTCAGGCAATTATCCGGCATAAAAGCCTCGTCCGGTAGCCGGGAAAATGCAAATGTGTTGTCCCGTCCGTTTTTATTCGTCAGATATGTCCTAATTTTGTGGCGATAATCCTGCCTGTTTTTGTCAAAGTTAACATGTTTTCGCAATGAAAATTTCAAAATTCAACACTGTCCTGCTGGTTCTGGCTGTTTTTTTAACTTACATGACCTGTAAAAATTTCAAGGAATCAAAAACAACAGATGTTCAGCCGCCAGCCGCCGGGAATGTGGAAACATATTCTAGCAAGGGTTACAATCTTCGGGCTTCTCACGTAATTGATGGCAGTAACCCCGATACGGCGGGTATCTTTCAAATCAGAAAAGCACCTGCCAGGGTGGATGTGCCGTGGCGTCAGGTGGCTCCGCCAAGTACCAGCCGCCGGGCATTCCTCTCAACTGGCTGGTGGAAACCAGTATTTGCATACCAGGGATCAGATACGACTGTCCATCTGAACTACATCAACAAAACACTTCAGTTCAGGGAAGATCAGACTTTCGATATTATTATCAAAGGCAAGGTGGCAGAAACCGGCCACTGGGCAATGGAAGAGGACAAGAAAATCCTCTATCTGTCCTGTAATGACACGTATTTCAACAATACCTGGAGGGTACAGGAAAATGGTTTCCGGATGGTATTCATAGGTAATACCGATCTGAATGTTACCGGTATTCAGGTACGCCTGGATGGCTCCAAAACGCCGCCTTCAGCCCAATAAACAATGCTAAATCTATGAAAAATCTGTTTTTCAGTACCCTGATTCTGCTTTCTGTCAGTTCGTGCACAGACGGTTCCGATACCAGTGTGAAATCCTGTACCATGGCTAAACCAGTCCTCCCGGAATGGGCGTACAACGCTGTATTGTACGAATGTAATATCAGGCAGTTTTCTCCGGATGGCAATCTTGCCGGTGTGACCGCCCGGATTCCGCGCCTGAAAGAACTCGGTATTGATATTCTGTGGCTGATGCCAGTTCATCCGATCGGATTGAAAAACAGAAAATCGGGCCCCGGTGACCTCGGAAGCCCCTATTCGGTGCGCGATTACTACGCCATCAATCCCGATTTCGGCACCAAAGATGATCTCAAAAAGCTCGTGACAACCGCCCATGAAGCCGGTTTGAGGGTAATTATGGACTGGGTACCCAACCACACAGCCTGGGACGCCGTCTGGATGGAGCAGCACCCCGAATACTACACAAAGGTCAACGGTCAGTTCACAGCCCCGCTTAACGAACACGGTGGATCAACAGGCTGGGACGATTGCGTGGATCTGGATTACAACAACCCGGCACTCAGAAAAGCCATGATTGAGGCCATGCAGTACTGGATAAAAGAGTTTGATATAGACGGATATCGCGTAGATATGGCCGGTTTGGTACCCAACGACTTCTGGCAGGAGGCATATCCGGCACTCGACAGTCTCAAAAAGGTTTTCATGCTATCCGAATGGCAGGATGAGCCGGGCCATTTCAACTCAGCTTTCCATGTCAATTACGGTTGGAAATGGAAGGACGTAACGAAGGATATCGCCGCCGGAAATCAAAATGCCACAGCACTGGATACCTTGCTCAATTTCCTGAACAAACGTTATCCGGCCGGTTATTCCCAGCTCTATTTCACACAGAACCACGATGAAAACTCCTGGGCAGGCACAGAAAATGAATTGTACGGCCCGGCTGCCGATGCATTCAATGTGCTCATGTTCACCTGGCAGGGTTTCCCGATGATCTACAGCGGACAGGAAGACGGGCTCGACAGGCGACTGCCTTTCTTTACCAAAGATCCGGTTGAATGGCGCTCTTTCTCCAAAACACCGTTCTTCCAGAATCTCTGTGATCTCAGACACCATAATAAAGCTCTCAGATCGGGCAGTGAGGGAGGCCCGGTGGTCAAAATTCCCACGGACAAGGACGACCGTGTGTATGCATTCACACGCGAAAAAGACGGCGAGCGGGTAGTGGTGGTGATGAACCTGCACAAGGAACCCTGTGAAGTGACAATCCGACCCGATGAACATACTATCGGCTCCTATCTGAACCTGTTCGGAGCCAGCACGATTCAGGTAACCCCCGACATGCAGCTCAACCTGAAACCCTGGGAATACCTCGTTTTTACAAACAAACTCCGTGACTGAATGAAAATTCTGGTCATCAGGTTCTCTTCTATCGGAGATATCGTTCTTACCTCCCCCGTGACGAGATGCCTGAAAAAACAGCTCAATGCCGAGGTGCATTTCCTCACGAAAAAGGCCTTTGCATCTATCCAGGAGGCAAGTCCGTTCATTGATCGCGTATACGCCATTGAAAAGTCTCCCACTGAAGTACTGAAAGACCTGAAAAATGAACAATACGATCATATTATTGACCTGCACCACAACCTCCGGTCGCTGAGGGTCAAACTGGCACTGGGCAAACCTGCAAGCTCCTTCAATAAACTCAACAAGGAGAAATGGATGCGCGTTAATCTGGGAATTGACATGCTGCCGCGCACACATATTGTTGACCGCTACATGGAGACGGTTGACCATTTGGGTGTTCATAACGACGGGGAAGGTCTGGATTATTTTATACCTGAAAAAGATATCATAACCCCCAGGGTACTCGACTATACACTTTCAGAAAGAGGGTACATTGCGTTTGTCATAGGTGCCACGCATCATACCAAACGGTTGACCAGGAAAAAAATGCTCGAAATTTGCAACGGAATGGCAGTTCCGACCGTGATCCTCGGAGGCAAACAGGAGGCAGAGGACGGTGAGTGGCTCGAAAAAAACGCGGGAACACACGTATTGAACCTTTGCGGAAAACTGAACCTTAATCAGTCAGCAAGCATGGTGAAATATGCTTCAGTAGTAGTTACACACGATACAGGGCTCATGCATATTGCGGCTGCGCTGCGGAAAAAAGTAGTTTGTATCTGGGGTAATACCATCCCTGAATTTGGTATGTATCCGTATTATCCAGATGGGATGAAACTGCATACCAATGTACAGGTGGCAGGTCTCAGCTGCAGGCCCTGTTCAAAAATTGGTCATGAAAAGTGCCCCGAAGGCCATTTCAAGTGCATGGAGCGGCAGAATGTCGACCTCATCCTGTCGGAGATTCAAAGCTGCCTACAATCGTAAATCTTCTACCTGCACGCCCGGGTATTTGCTTTTGTCGAAAGTGAAATAGGAGGCTCCGAGGGCTTTGTTGGGGGTAAAGCGGGTAACGACGAAAGAATACCTGGAACCGTCTTTGGCAAACGCCTTTATCTGTTGAATTGTTCCGGCGTTCTCGTTAATACTTACCCTGAATTTGGAGTATTCAGACTTTCTGTCAACGGGTTTGAATTCTATTT
>JBDLWO010000002.1:0-2531 GCA_039804245.1 Bacteroidota bacterium | reverse complement strand
GTTTATCGGCGGCGAGATCAACGCCCTGACGCGGCTGTGTGTTGGGCTCGTGCGGGCATTGCGACTGACCGCTCACCAGATCGAACACGGGCGTACCGTACGCCCGGTCTTTTTTAACGTTAATCGTGAAATTATCGCCAATATCATCATCCGAGAGTGCATAACCAACAGTTCTGGAATTGGTGACAGAGAGTGAGTTGCTGATATTCTGTGTGGTATTCAGGCTGAGGGTAATACCGGCGCCCAGACCGATACCGTTTACCTCCACGCCATATTCCTGGGCGAAAGACGAACTGAAGTCCACTTCCCACTCGGTTGTAACAGCCCGGGTGATTTCTGTAGTTTCCGATTCTTCATAAATGATACCGGCGTCGAACGACAGGTTTTTGGAGAAGACAGCCTCGCTTTTCAGTTTGTTATTCAGATCAATGATTCCCTGCCAGCGGTCGGCGCTCTTTTGATCACCAATTGTAATCAGGTTGGGTATCACCACATTTTTGATCTGATATTCGGAGTAAATAAAGGTAGTGGCGAAACCGTCGGGGAATACGTACAGGCCCTTGCTGAGGTAGTATTCGCAGGCTGTTGTATCCCACAGGAGTTCATCTGTTATACCAAAAATGTAGTTGATAGCGCCACCCATATAGACGTCGCCACCCATCTGGCTGCCAACGATGAGATCATTGTCGCCTGTGGAAATTACCTGATTGGTGGTAATACAGGTTTCCGACTCACGGGAGGTCATGTTGGAGAAACTGGTGGAAGTGGAGTAGGCGAAATCAGCAGTGGTTTCAATTTCGAGCTCTACCTCTGCACCCAGACCGATGCTGGTAGTCAGATCGGCGCCAAGCGACAATGAGACTTCCGTTTCCACACCTCCTCCATAGGTAGCGGAGTACGACCACGTCTGGCAGGTGGTATTCCCCTGTTCGATAAAGGCTGTACTTGCGTCACCGGGCGGATCCCTCAGGATCAGCGACGGAATAGAGGGAGAAGTGGATGCAAACGTACTCTGTCGCGGGCGTTTTCCGAGCACTACGGTATTCAGTGTGGCGGTAGCCAGCTCATCGTGTGCCTCCGCTGTTACCTGCAGTGTTTTCAGGTATGGGCTCACAATATTGGGTCCGCCTGCCTTGAATTTGTATTTGAAAAATCCGCCAGTCATCAGGGTATCGAACTGCGACAAATCGGCTATGTCGTTGTTGATCGTCAGCATGGCGCTGTCGAGGTAGCAACGGCCGCCATCGTAGGATTCATACACTTTGATGATGGTTTGCTCCGGATCCGTTTGACCGAGCATGGGCAAGCCACACAGATTGGTTGTCAGCGGCGACATTTCCACTTCCGGCGGCGCCAGATAAATGAAATCAACCGTGTCGTTCTGTGTTCTCAGATCTACGGTATAACCGCCCTTATTCTGGAAAAAGGTGTAAATCACCGGATTGGAGTGTTCGATGACAGCTACAGTAAGTGAATCGGGCGGCAAACCTTCGAACTTGAACTTGCCATTCGGGTTCTCCAGCTGAAGCACTTTTTCATAGCAACCGTTCAGTGTAGCCACCTTTACCTTGACAATAGCGCCATCAGGAATGACGGACTTGCGGCAAGTGGGGTTACCAGCCATCTGACCGGAAATGGTGCGTTTGGTCTGGTTGCGGAACAGAATACCGGAAACAGGCGTTGACAGGTCTTCAATATCCCAGAAAGCAGGAAAAAAGGTATGGTCTTCATATTTCGGAGAGAGCGTAACACTGGCTCCCGGCTCGAAATCCACCGAAAATTTGCCATCTTCATCCGTATAGATTTGCGGGATATTCGACTTGCCGTTCACCAGAATTTCCACCTTTTTCTGGAAACAACTGGTGTTTTCAAAACGAACATAGCCACTCACCGGAATAGTGCTCTGATCGGTGAAATCCACCTGATCGGCGCTGGTATTGCTCGGGTTCAGACTCACAAATCGGGAGGCCGGCGTGAACTCATGCGGCAGGATATCAGTAATGGCTGCTACCGTACTCCACAGTGCCCCATGAAGAGTTCCGGCGCCGGTCAGTTCAGTACCCATATCTTTCATTTTCTCACCGGAGCCTTCGTTCAGATTGAAATAGACGCGCAGGTTCGGATTGGCTTCATCGGTACCCACGCCCGCGTACGTCTGAATATCTGGAAGAGAGAGCTTCCCTTTGAAAAAGGCCACTTCATCTATCAGACCAGTGAAGTAGTCTGCATGACCGGCGCCGTCGGCCCGGGCTCCCAGTTTCCAGCTGCCTTCGAGCGCTGCCCAACCCGTCGCAGAGAATGATTTTTCGGCAAGCAGATTTCCGTCGAGATACGACGTGGCATACACTGTACTGCCATCTTTCAGGAAAGTGAGTGCCAGGTGATGGAATCCCATACCGAGCGTGCCGATTGATTCTGTGCTGCCGTTTACCACGAGTTCGAGTACCCCGGAGTTGAGACACAGCATGAAAGGATTCCCACTTCCATCATGCTGGCTCAGAATGACCTGCTTTCCACTGAAGTCGAAAGCC
>JBDLWO010000001.1:0-3517 GCA_039804245.1 Bacteroidota bacterium | reverse complement strand
AAAAACGTTCGGTGACCGACCTGATAGCCAGATCCTCACCATGGAGGCGGTTGTACATGATCAGTCCGCCCGGATTGAGCAGGTCCTTGCAGTCAGTCAGAAATTCTTCGGTACAGAATTGCGGCGGGGTAATCTCATCCTCAAAAATATCCACGATGATCAGGTCATACGTGTCAGCGCAAATCTGTACAAAGGCTTCTGCGTCGGCGGTGATGAGCTCTACCGGGCTGTCGAGTCTGGACAGGGTGTATCTTGCAGCCAGATCGGAGACGGTTTCATCCCACTCGATGGCGGTATAGTAATAATCCCGGTGAAACACTTTTTCCAGCATGTAGGGTATAGAGGCGAGTCCGGTACCGAGTATCAGTACATTCTCAATGGGGCGCTCGTCAATTTTCAACTCATCAAACGCGATGAGGAAGTTTTTGTACAGGTCGTCCCACGAGTATATAGCACCGCTGCTCAGCAACTGGAATCGCCCCTTGCTGAGCACGACGCTCAACTCCGGATTCTGTTCAGAGGTGGTGTGCTCCAGGGTAAGCGGCACAAGATGGGAAAGCCATATTTTCCAGCGTGGTATGTGCACTTTAGTTATCTTTCTTTTTCTTCTTGAACGGATCCCACTTGTCGAGCTTGTCTTTTACCTCGTCAATTTTCTTTTGTCCCTGATCTCCCAGTACTTTTTCAGCTTCCCTGCCCAGTTTGTCACCGACTTCCTTGCCCAGTTTTTCTTTGGCCTGATCGGTTACTTCCTGTACTTTGCGGTTTGCCACATTTCTGATACTGTCTGCGGCTTTATCAGCTGCTTCTTTGACCTTTTCCTTTGCTTTGTCCAGTTCCTTGTTGGCCAGTGTGGTCAGGGTATCTTTCGCTTTTTCAGTTACGTTGGAAACTATATTGGTGGCCTCTTCGCTGATGGTACTCTGCCCGTCTGAAGCCAGCATTTTCATGGCTACTTTCGGGTCGGCAATAGTACCTGTTATGTCAAATTCTACATTAATATACTCACCCTGAGCGATATTGATGCCCAATTTGGATGCCTCGGCAGACAGAAAAACGAGTCCGGTGTTAACAGCAGTGCCAGTGGTGCTTTTTTGCAGCGCCGATCGGGGCGTTTTGGTTACAATCGTGAAGTTCATGTCCTTGCTGAGGCCGTAGGTTCCACCGATTTGCATGGCCACATCGCGTACACGGGTATTGAATGGTTTGATCAGTACATTTCCTTCCTTGATCTCAAACCAGTTTCGGGTATCTTTAATTTCCACTTTTTGCAGGTAGTCCAGTCCCAGTTTTTCACCCACTGCTGCCAGCGGCTTGAAGTTGTTCAGTCCTGCTGCGAGTGTTTCCAGGAAACCGGCTGCCGAGAGGGTGGTGAAGTCGGGCATCATGTCTTTCCCCAAAAGTCCGCTCATAGACAGTGTGGTGTTGAATTTGCCCTCCATGAGCTGCATGGCGGGCGCCAGTGCTTTCACGGTAGCGAACGACTTGAATGCATCGCGGAAGCCCATGTTTTGCAGGGCGAAGTCAATATTGAAGGATGGCCTGGAAAGGTCGGAAGTGTTGTATTCACCAGTCAGGCCAATTCGTGCGCCCAGGATGGATGCTGTACAGTCCTGGAGTTTGGCCACTCTGTCCTTAACGGTTATCTGACCGTTCAGGTTATGCAGGACGAATTCTGTATATTTTACTTTGTCCAGACTGGCATTAATTGTCATGTCCATGTTTTCAGGCACAGGAATGATCGCCTCCACAGGTGGCGCTTCAGCATGTGCAGTAACCGGTGCTGCCGGATCATCCGCCATGAAAGGGTCTAGATCGAAGTACGATGATTTGAGGTTGATTACGCCCTTTACGGTCTGATTGTCAAACAGGTAATTCCAGGCATTGAGAATTTCTCCGCTGCCACTGAGATCGCTGTTGCCGTTCATGGTAAGTCCAAAACCGGAAATATCCATTTTATCAGGGGTGAAGTGACCAGCTGCTGACAGGTTGGCAATATCATAAACATCGTACTTCAGCTTCCCGATTTTACCGTCCATCACGAAATCCCAGCGATCAAATACGGCCTCTTCAGCAGCAGGGGGTACATCGGCAGGCACCACTTCGCCGGATGTCTCTTCCTCCATCCACTCGTTCGCATCGAAATACCCGGATGAAAAGTTCAGGGTACCTTTCATGGTTTTGGTGGTACTGAAGTAGGCAAGCAGGTTGTCAATGCTGCCCGATGCCTTCAGGTCGCTTTTGCCCAGGATTGCGTCAAAATCCTGAATATTGAGTCGCTGCGGGGTCAGACTGGTCGCCAGATTGTTGATTTTGACAACCGGCATGTCGCTGGCGCGGTAGGTGATTCCGCTCATTCCAAACTCGCCAGACATGTCCACCTGATCGTACTGCCCTGCGTCCACCTGACTCATGGCTGCGCGGATGGTCATGTTGGATTTGATAATGCCGGAGAGCTCCTGTACTCCTTCCATGGGGAAGGCCTTCGACAATTCACCGAGGTTGAGTACACCGCTCACGCGGGTGTCAACAGTTGGGTCACTTTCCGGCGTTTTCAGGTTGAAATAGCCTTCAATCGGATTGGAGCCGATTTTAAGTCCGAATTTCGGAATGTTCACGGTCATATCATTCATACTCGACGTCGGACTGTTGATAGTAGCGTCCACGTTGATGTCTGATACGCCGAGCGGAAGACTTGGGTACTTGAAATCGGCATTGCCCACCAGAAAATGCAGTTTGAAAGCAGGGTAGGTGGTTTCGTTATATATACCCTTGGCGAAGCCTTCAAATTTGATGGTGCCATTGGCCTGTACGCCGTTGAAATCCTTTGTGTAGGCACCCGGTACAATACTCAACAGACTTTTGAATGTGTTGGCCGGGGTACCAAATGTCAGATCCATGATGATATCTTCGGTGTTGTCCGGCATTTGTACAAAACCGTCGAGCGACATATCCAGATCATTCACTTTCATCTCGTTTTCGCGGAATGTAAATTTCATGTTTTTCATGTCCATATCCAGCGTCGCCTTCCAGTATGCTTTTGCGTTCGACAGATACTGTACACCACCATAATTGACTGACAGTTTGTCGGCGTTTGTTTCCATGACAAAATCATACAGATCGCCGGCAAAATTGCCCGAACCGCTGTGCTGTACACCTTCGAGTTCGGCAACCATCTCCAGACTGCGGTCATCGTAGAAAATTTTGCCGTCGGTGATCTCATAGTATTCCAGTTTGATGGCACCGGAAGAGGTTTCGGCCGGTGTTGTTTCAGGTGCCGGTTTGGTGATGTCGTAGTTGGCATCACCATTGCTCAGGGCATAAACTTTAATCTCCGGTTTGTTGAAGTAAAGGCCATTGATGGAAATATTTTCTCCGGAAACAGCAGAAAACAGATCAACGGTTACATCGAGGCGCTCGCATTTTACGAGTTTTACGCCTTCAAACGGGCCGGGACCCTTGGTGATTTCAAGCCCCTCCAGTCCGACCGACAGCTTGGGAAAATGTCTGAAAACCG